>SKQI01000053.1 GCA_007119095.1 Wenzhouxiangella sp.
CCCAGGTAGGCGATATTGACAATCGCCATGGCGGCGCGCGCATTCAGCCAGGCGCCGAAAGCCAGTCCGAAGGCCGATGCGGGAACGACGGCCAGCACACCGACCAGGGCCAACAAGGCCCAGGCAGCGCGCTCCAGACGAACGCCGCCCAGGGTTGCGGCCACGGTGAACAAGGCCACCACCACGACCAGGGCAAACACCATCGCCCCCAGCGTTCGGGCCAGCATCATCACCGGCACCGGCAGCGGGCAGGCCTGCTTCAGGCGCAGCCAGCCCTGGTCACGATCGCTGGCCAGGCCAACGCCAAAGGCAAACAGACCCGGCCCGATGACCCCGAAAATGGTGAAGTTGACCAGCAGGGTAACGGCCGCTTCCGGCGTATTGGCAAAGGGCAGGACGACGGCAAACATTGTGTAGAAACCGACCGGGAACAGCAACGTCGGCACGCTGAAGGCGGGCATCCGCGCCAGGCCGCGCCACTCGGCCAGAGTTTCATGGACCAGGGCTTTGGCCAGTCGACGGGAACTGGCCTGAAAGCTCGGGCGCAGCAGGGTGTTGTCGATTCTGTTGGTAATCGTGTTCATGCGGCTTGCTCCAGGGTCAGGGCAGAAAGGGCGTCTTCCAGGCTGGTCGGGCGAACCTCCAGCTCGGCCAGATCAGGGTCGGCCTGCAGCAGACGGGCCAGCAGGCGTTCCGGCTGCGGGCTCAACAGGCGGCAACGACCGCCGGAGAGCTCGAAGTCACTGCCGTCCAGCAGCCGACTGAGCGCCTGCTGATCAAGGCGGGTGGAAAAGCGGATTTCGCTGCCGGACAGGCGCGACCGGATTCGCGCTGGCGAGTCGCAGGCCAGCACCCGACCTCGATCCAGCAGCACCACCTCATCGGCCAGGCGGTCGGCCTCTTCGATGTAATGCGTGGTCAAAAGCACGGCCGTGCCGGCATCACGCATGGTCTGGACCGTTTGCCACAGCCGGGCCCGGGCCTGCAAGTCCATGCCGTTGGAGGGCTCATCAAGCAGCAGCAGGCGCGGCCGGCCGACGATCGCCAGCGCAAACAGCACCTGCTGCTTTTGTCCGCCCGACAGCGTGCCGAAACGACGCCGGCCAAGCGCTTCGATGCCCGCATTGGCCATTGCCTGGTCCGGCGTCATCGGATCAATGTGGTAGCTGGCAAACAGCTCGACCAGCTCGGCAACGTCAAGCAACTCGGGCACCCCGGAGTTCTGCAGCATCACCCCGGTCAGGCTGCGCGCGGCCAGGCTACCGGGACGCTGACCGAACAGGCTCAGCGAGCCACGGTGCGGTTTGACAAGGCCGAGCATGGCCGACAGCAGCGTGGTCTTGCCGGCACCGTTCGGCCCCAGCAGAGCCAGCAGCTTGCCGGCCTCCAGGGTCAGACTGACCCCATCCAGGGCCTTGACCGCGCCGTACTGCACACTTAAGTTCTCAATGGCCACCGCAGACAAATTCGACATGTGCTACTCCTTGCAAATGACTCGTTCGATGAAGTGGCAGTTTGCCGGAGTACGGTGGTGCGCCCCAGTCACGGTGGTCAGGACTTTGACATGACAGTTGTCACGGTTGGCCGGATTGCTGGCGGCACCGCGTAATTAGAAAAAAGGTCCAGGATGGAGCAATCTGTGCGAACTTTACTGATCGTTATTTCTTTACTAGTCAGCTTCGACGCGCTGGCGGTACCGGAACGACATACCGAAACGCTGGGCGACGAGACCTTCGATGTCTGGCACTACGGCAACGACGATTTCACGTTCTTCTGCAAGCAGCCCTGCGAGGCCGACGAAGCATCTGTGCAGGCCTACTACATGAATTTCCGCAGCTATCTGCCCGATCTCATCGACTGGCATGGAGTCGACGTGGTCGACGAGCTCAAGCCGGTCGAAATGCATCTGAATGAATCCTCTGTTTGCCCGCCCCTGAGCGGCGCGGCTGGCTACGCCAAAATCGGATATCACCGCGGCTTCGAGAATGCGCGAGGCGTTACCTGCCTTTTCGAAATCGAGCGCGACGAGGATCTGGCCGAGCGAAATCATGTGCTGTCACTGCATGAATACGCCCACATCATTCTGTTTCACCGTCACCAGTGGTCGTACGAGTACTTCACTTACTGGTCTTCCTGGGAGCTGGTAGAGCCGGACAATCCACTTGCCGACCCTTGCGACGACTGGTACGGACAGTTCGACTTCACACGCCCGATCCATCTCCTGTGTCGCGATTTCGGCCTCGACAAATCCGTTGTTCGGGACGCCCTGATCGAACTTGACCGGCGCTTTCGTGCTAAAGAAGGATTCTTGAGCAACGCCTACCCCGGTGGCCACACCACGACGCTGGCCGAAATGCGCGGCTTGTTCGACGCGGCCCTCGGCGCAGACACCGCTTCAGCGTTTGTCGCCGGTGGCCAGCATGCCGAGCTGATTGGTGTCGATTTCTCAATCGGCTCCCAAGCCGCTCACTACTCTGCCGTCGATGGACGTATCCAGATCACGGTGCCGGAAGGCACCCTGGGTCAAACCGTGGAGCTTCGGCTGGACAAGCCCGGCTCGGCCGGTGGGTTCCTGCCTCCCGTCTACTTTCCACGCATCTTCGCCATTGCTCTCGAAGGTGCAGACGATAGTGTTACCGGGTCATTGGACTTTGACCGCCCAGTGCGCTTTGCCATTCAACCCGAAAGCTTTTACCTGAACAACCGACCGCACGCCGACTACCACCTGGTTCAAGAACTCAGGCTGCCCAGCGGCCAGAGCTACTGGCGGCCCATTGAAGGCTCCGGCTTTGACCCCGACACCGGCATGGTTGTCGGCGACATCAACGGCACCGGGCGCTTTGCTTATGGCCCGAAATTCCGCGGACCTGCCGGGATGTTCTTTGATCCCGCATTCAACGGCCACGGTTTTGATATTCAGATGGTCGGGGAAGAGCTGTTTGTGATCTTTTTCACTTACGATCTGGATGGCCAACCCTTCTGGCTGCTTGGTCATGCGCCGCTTGGCAATATTCCGCAACGCAGCCACTCGGCGGTCGAAATGGACCTCTGGAAATACCGAAACCCGGACCGTGACGGGGTCCTGGACGGCAGCGTGGCAGGTCACCTGCAACTGCAATTCTTCGGCGGCTGGGATGCCGGTGGCTGGAACATTCGAGCCAATGCCACGGTCAGCCTGGACGGCATTACGAACGATACAGACGTTCACATGGCGCTGGAACCACTGGGCTTTGGTAATGCCGTGGGCGCGGACAAACAGGTCACCGGACACTGGTTCGCGCCTTCGGACTCAGGCTGGGGGCTCACCATTGATCGCAAAGGCGAGACTGAGGTGGCCGTTGCTTACTTTTATGATGCCGACGGCTACCCCCGCTGGGCGCTTGGCAATCGCGAAATCGACGAACCGGTCACGCAAGTGCTTGCCTTCGAGGGCTACTGTCTGAGTTGCCCGCCCATCACGCCCTTGTTTGATGTCTCGGGGACGGTGACCCTTGGCTTCGGCGAGGAGGGGAGAAGCGGAACAGTCGATCTTGACGTCGCCTGGCCAGCCTCGGCGGCTCAACGCTGGCATCGCCCGAATGCCACCATTGTCCCCTTGAGCGATCCACCCGAGTTTCGGTATATGCCGGAACCGAACGCAGTTCAAGCGGCCGCGCAGACCACACTCGGCCCACCAGCCCAGGCAAATGCGTTCGACGGCGAGCTCTGGCACATACACGAGCCGAACTGCCTGCACCTGCACCACCCCGACTTTCGATTCGGGGTCCCTAACCGGCAGCAGTAATTCAGACGGAAAAATTCTACCTGATTAGCGTCGTGTCTCAGCGAACGGGCTTCGAGAGGGTCGTGGCCGTCCTCGGGTGGTGAATTCCGCTTCAGTTCGACGCGGTGGCGAGGCCTTCAGCGAAATCCCCCACCCGAGGGCGGCTTTCAAGTTTCAATTTCGGAGTGATTGCCAGCTCCTGCTGAGACACGACGCCAATCAGGAAACTATAAAGGTGCAGCTGGGTAGAGGGGAAGATAGAGGACGAGATCAAGGCATAATTCCTCTGACTTGGTATTCATGGTGTGGAGATGGTCGAATCCGCCATCGTGGCCACTGGGCTGGTCAAGCAATTCGGTTCAACCCGCGCGGTCGACGGAGTGAGCTTGAATGTTGCCCAGGGGCAAGTTCTGGGGCTGCTGGGACCGAATGGGGCCGGCAAGACCACGACCGTGCGCATGCTCGCCACGCTGACCGTGCCGGATTCGGGCACGGCCCGTGTCGGGGGCTTCGATATCGTCGACCAGGCCCACCAGGTGCGCGGCCTGATCGGCCTGACCGGTCAGTTCGCCTCGGTCGACAATCGTCTGACCGGTTTTGAAAACCTGCTGCTGATTGCCCGCCTGCTTGGTCAGCCCCGAAAAGAATCTCGGGAGATTGCCCGCACGCTGCTGGAGCGCTTCGAACTGGCCGATGCGGCCGATCGACCCGTCCAGGGCTACTCCGGCGGCATGCGCCGCAGGCTGGACCTGGCCGCCAGCCTGGTCGGCAACCCGCGCATCCTGTTTCTCGACGAGCCGACCACGGGCCTGGATCCGCGCGCCCGCCGCCAGCTCTGGGAAATGATCGGCGAACGGGTCGCCGAAGGCACGACAGTACTGCTTACCACCCAGTACCTGGAGGAAGCCGACGCCCTGGCTGATGACATCATGGTCATCGACCACGGCCGGGTGATTGCCAGCGGCAGTCCCGAGGCGCTGAAACGTCAGATCGGTACCCGCACCCTGGAAATTCGTCCGGCCTCGCCGGATGCGCTGGCTGCCACGGCGGCCATCATCACCGAGCTGGCCGGCGTTGCACCCGAACAGCAAGGCGGCAGACTCAGCGTACCGGCCGGCGACTCGGCACTGCTGCCAGCCCTGGTTCGACGATTGGACGAGCACGGCATCTCACCGGCCGAACTGCAGCTCCGATCGGCCAGTCTGGACGAGGTCTTCCTGGCCCTGACCGGGCAGGCGCCAGCAGCCGAAGACGAAAGCGGAGAGGACGAGGGATGAGCGGAACCGGCCTGATCGACGGCTTGCGCCAGACCGGCAGCCTGGCCTGGCGGGCAATCGTGCAGCTCAAACGCAATCCCTGGGAGCTGGGCGACTACAGCTTTCAGCCGGTCTTGTTCCTGCTGCTGTTTGTCTACATTTTTGGCGGCGCCATCGCCGGCTCCACCGATGCGTACCTGACTTTCATGCTGCCGGGCATTGTGGTGATGAACATGATGTTCGTGACCGTCTATGTCGGCCACGGCCTCAATACCGACCTGACCAGCGGCTACTTCGACCGGCTGCGCGCCCTGCCCGTGGCGCGCTGGGCGCCACTGGCCGGGCGGATCACGGCCGATCTGGTCAAGCAGGGCTGGTCGATCGTGCTGCTGCTGGGGCTGGGCTGGCTGATGGGCTTTCGGATGGACAACCCGATCTGGGGCCTGGCCGGCATGGTTGTGCTGGTATTGATCTTCGCCCTGGCCTTTTCCTGGGTCTCCGTGCTGGTCGGCGTGGTCGCGCGCGACCCGGAACATGTCCAGTTGTTCGGCTTTACCGCGCTTTTTCCCATCACCTTCGTCAGCAATGTGTTCGTGCCGGTCGAAACGGTGCCGGACTGGCTGCAGGGCGTGATCATGGCCAACCCGGTGTCGGTGCTGACCGACGCCTGCCGCGGCCTGCTGCTGGGCGGGCCGTGGCTGGGCTCGGCGTTGATTACACTGGTTTGGGCGGCGGCCATCACTGCAGTCTTTGCTCCGCTATCGGTGTGGGCGTTGAAGCGGAGGTTGAAGTAAGGGAAAAGGGAAAACTCTCTTCGAAGCGGTCTTCGAAGATCGGGTCCGGGAGATCTTGCGGCTCGAGCAGCTCGAACTCGGCCTGCAACAAGACGGTGATGGTTGCGGGAAAGGGCGAGCTTACATCGAATGAGGTGCTGCCCCACAGGGTCATGATCGGCGCGCTGCCTGATTCGTCGATGTTGTATTCCACCTCGCCGAGCAGCGTTTCCTCGCCGCAGATATTCTCGAAACTCAATTCGTTGCCGCTGGCCGAATAAGGGCCAAAACCCGCCTCATCAATCGACTCCTCGACCGGAGACGTGATTGACACGGCGAGCGCCAACCCAGCCGCGCCTGAAACCGGACCATCTGCTTCCATCTCAAGAGCACCCCTTGCCTGACCGGTTAATGGAATCGGCAAGGGGCTGGTGCTGTAACGCAGCCGCACCAGCTCCCAGCGCCCGCTGGCAATATTGCCGCCACTGCCGGCAGGCGCAGTTGCACCTGACGTCAGTGCAACTGGCTCAACGCCAGACAATTCCGGAAACTCGCAGGCATCACCGGCCCAAACAGCGGCCGAGATGACCGTGGCCAGCACGAACACCGGCACCAAGCGGAAGTCAGACATCGAAGGCATGCTTGCAGGATCCTGTCTTGAACGGCAGCCAAGATACCAGACTATCGACGCTGTGCACCCTGAAACAATCAAGCTGGCGCTTCCCCGACAGCCCTTAGTCGAGTAGCATCGATCTCACAGCAAACTGATAGCGATTGTCGCCAGCTTTTGCCCGATGGACATAACAGAACTGCTGCAAGCCGCCGCCGACGGCAACCAGGAAGCCGGTGAACAGGTTTACGCGGCGGTCTATCAACAGCTACGAGAGGCAGCGCTAAGGCAGCGGCTGGGCTGGTATGGAGACGACACGCTCAACACGACCGCCCTGGTCAACGAAGCATGGCTGAAGCTGGCCGAGGGTCAAACGCCGCAGTGGGAATCCAGAGGCCATTTCCTGGCCGTGGCTTCTGCAGTCATGCGGCAGCTGCTGGTTGACCGATCGCGGCAACGCCGGGCGCAGAAGCGAGGCGGGGACGCCTTGCACATCGAGTTCGACGAAGCCAGCGCCAGTGATGATCAGTTGCTTTCCGCCGACCTAGCAGAAGACATCCTGCACGTCCACGAAGCACTGAATCGTCTCAGCCAAAGTCACCCACGCCAGGCGCGAGTGATCGAATGCCGCTTTTTCGGCGGCCTCCAGGTCGAAGAAACCAGTCAGGCGCTCAACATTTCAATCAGCACCATTCGCCGCGACTGGGAACTGGGCAAGCTCTGGCTGCACCGCGAGCTGAAGCGCGAGTAGGTTCTGACCACAGCCATATTCGATGAACGATTCTGAGCCACGTTTTCGTGGATCAGATTGGGGAGATGCCGTGGACGCCTTGGCCACGCAGTCGCCCAGGTTCATCGCATTGGAGGTTGGAACCCATGAAAGCACTCAGATTTGTTGTCTTTTTGCTGGCATTGCTTGCCATTTCATCCGCTTTCGCCGATGAACAGTCGGAAGCCTGGCTGGCCCTGCATGGAGACTCGGGAATTGAGGAAGTTGAGGACAGTGAAGTTCCCCAAGAAGCATCCGTTCGAACCAACATTGGTCATTTGTTTACCTACCAGGGTCGGCTGACTCTGCACGGCGAACCCGTGTCCAGTCTGCATGAGTACCGAGCGAGGCTCTACAACCAAGCCAGCGGCGGCAGTCAGATCGGGCCCCAGCGGACAGGCAACCTGCTGCCTGAAGGAAACGGACTATTCACCCTGCAGCTGGATTTCGGTGCTCGCTTCGCCGGAGCCGAGCGCTGGCTGGAACTGGACGTTCGACCATTCTCGATCACCAACCCTCCGGACTGGACCACCTTGTCGCCGCGCCAACGTATTACGCCGGCACCGGCCGCAGCGGAGCTGGCCAACGACGAAATCGAGTTCTGGATAATGCCTTTCGATGCAGTTGAGTTTGATGGCTTCAGCGGTTTGGCGTTTGCTCCCAAAGCAAACGGCACCCTGGAGATCACTAATCTGACAACGGCCCAGAACCGCTTCGTCTACATTCCAGTCCAGATTCCCGGCCACCTGGCAGGACGCCGACTACGCTTGGTTGATGCCCAGCTTTGTTATGAAGTTGAGTGGGCCAGTGACCCAAGTTTGGGCCTTCGTGCCTCAGTTTCCGAATGGAATGTGCGACGTGCACGCGCCAATACGACTGGTTATACGTACACCAATCTGGTCAATCAGGAAAACCCGGATATTGGCATCCCGTCTCAGCCCAGGGTCTGCGAAACGGTCAACGCGATCGCGGGCTCGATGATCGATGGCGCCCTTTTCATTCGCCTGCATGTTGTTATTCAGCAAAACTTCACGCTGCTGCTGCGTCCCGTTCGCCTGAGGCTGGAGGCCGCACCATGATCACGCGAACAAGAAAATCATTCTGGTCGATGGCGCTGGCTGCAAGCTCGCTGCTCGCAGCCAGCCTGGCCTGGGCCGAACGCCCGCAGGGAGGATCCGGTTACGAGAACCATTGGTATCGGGTCGCCGCTGGCGGAAACACCTTTACCACCGGTTCCGGTTACGAAATTGTCGGCACGATTGGTCAATGGGAAACCCCATTTCCATCATTCATTACAGGAGGCGGCTACGCCATCCGGAGTGGATTCTGGGCAGCGGCAGATCAGCCCTTGCCGGATGAGCTGTTCAGTGATCGCTTCGAATCGCCCGACCGAGTTCAAACCGTCGACCGCTAACAACACCCGATGCATTAGCACTCGGCACCTGCCCGACGCCGGGATTGTCATTGGCCTCAGTCGCGCCTAAACTGGATCATAGGCGGATTGCCTGAGGGCAGCGCATGCGATCGTTCCGGGCCCAGGCCCTGACGCCCACGCCGGCCGGCAATAGTCGTGGATAGAGTCCCGCCCGGCACCGGCCCCACCTTTTTCAATCTCTCTTCAGAGGTTGAGGCGCTGCTGTTCGAAGCGCTTACCCTGCCCCCCGAAGCGCGCCCCGATTTTCTGGAAGGTGCCACCGATGACCCCGCCATTAAGGCTCAGGTCAGGGCGTTGCTAGACGCGCATGCACAGGCCGATGCCGAGCTCGGCATGCTCGGCGCTCAAATTGAGGCGCTCGGCGAAAGCCCGAACGCGGGCCTGCCGTTTGAACGCGCCGGTCCCTGGCGCCTGGTTTCAATCCTGGGTCGCGGTGGCATGAGCGCGGTGTATCGCGTCGAGCGTGATGACGGCGAGTTCGAGCAGACCGCGGCACTGAAGCTGTTGCCATCCGGCCCACTGGCCGATGCCATGGTGCAGCGCTTCCGGGCCGAGCGCAGCATCCTTGCCCGGCTCGATCATCCCAACCTGGCCAGGCTGCTTGATGGCGGGATGACGCAGGACGGCTTGCCTTACCTGGTCATGGAACTGGTCGAGGGCATGCCGATCGACCAATACTGCAGTCAGCACAAGCTGTCGGTCGATGATCGCCTGGCCCTGTTCGACCAGGTGCTGAAAGTGGTTCAATATGCCCATCAGAACCTGGTCGTCCATCGCGATCTGAAGCCCTCCAACATCCTGGTCACCGACCAGGGCCAGGTCAAGCTGCTGGACTTCGGCATCGCCAAGGTGCTGGACGAAGAGCTGGGCTCGGGTGAGGCGACCGAACTGACTCGTCTCGGTGGCCGGCCAATGACCCTGGCCTGGTCCAGCCCCGAGCAGATCACGGGCTCAGCCATCACCACGGCCACCGATGTCTACACCCTGGGGCTGCTGCTGTACAAGCTGCTGACCGGCCAGCTGCCGTTCTCGGGCCGGACAGCAGGCGAACTGAGCCAAGCCATCCAGACCGAATCACCAGCTGCGCCTTCCGCCAGTATCAACGCAAACCCGAAGTCGGCCAAAGCAATAGACAACCGGCCCGAGCGCCTAAGCCGCCGGCTGCATGGCGATCTGGACAATATCGTCCTAAGCTGTCTCAACAAGGAACCGCAGCGTCGCTACAGCACTGTTGCAGAGCTGGCCGACGACCTGGAGCGACATCAGCGCAAGCTGCCGGTCCGGGCTCGACCGGATCGCTGGCGCTATCGAGCCGGTCGCTTTGTAGCCCGTCATCGCCTTGGCGTCAGCCTGGCCCTGATCCTTCCACTTGTGGCTGCCATTGCTGCAGGATGGCATATCGACCGCCTGGCCAGCGAGCGTGATCGAGCGGAAGCGGCGGCGATGATTGCGGATCGCGAGGCCGCCAAGAGTCGGGCCATCAGCGACTTTCTGGTTGATTTGTTTGATGCGGCTGACCCGATGCAAAGCGCCGGTTCAGTGTCCGTGCTCGACATCCTGGAACGCGGACTTGAACGAATTGACGAGCTAGACAGCGAGCCGCTGCTCCAGGCCGAGCTGCTGTCCACGCTGTCCCAGGTCTTGAGAAACACGGCCGATCATGAGGCGGCCAGTTCGCTGACAGACCGGGCACTTGAGCGCGCACTGTCAACGGATGCCGCTCCGCCAGCGTTGCTTGCGCGTCTTTGGATCGAGGCCGCCGGCATGGCGAGGCGGGTTTCACAACATGACGAAGCGCTTGCGGCCGCCCGGCATGCCATCGATGCGATTGGACGGGCAGACAGCCCGGAACTGGTGGAAGCGCTCAACGAGCTGGGCCTGGCATTCGGCGGTTTGGGCCAGTTCGACGAAAGCGAGCAGGCCTTGTTGACGGCAATCGAAACGGCCCAGCGGGTGGAACCAGACGGCAATCAGCTGGCAGGCATCCAGAATAACCTCGCCTACCTGTACCGACATATCGGCCGCAATGAGGAAGCGCATCAACTGTTCGGTCTGGTTATGGAGAATCGCCTTGAACACCTCGGCAAGGAAGACCCCCTGACCTTGACCAGCATGGGCAACTATGCCGCCACGCTGATGGACAGAGGGGAGCTGGATGAGGCCGAAGCGCTGACTCGTGAGGTGCTGTCGCACTTTGAAGCCAGGGTCGGTCCGGATCATCACCGCAATGCCAGCCTGGTCTACCGGCTCGGTTTGATCCACCAGCTTCGCGGCCAACTGGCCGAGGCAGAGGCCATGATTGAACGTGCGCTGGCGCAGCGGCGCAGCGGCTTCGGCGACTCATCGCGAACGGCCCATATCCTGACCAAGCTCGCCGAAATCAATTCGCAGATGGATCAACACGAGAAAGCCGAGCAACGGCTGCGCGAAGCGCTGGAGATCTACATGGACAACTTCGGCCCCGACCACCCGGCCATTGACAGCACGCTAAAGCTGATCGCCGAAGCCGAGCAGGCTAGCCTGATAAAGGATTGATCAGCGCGAGCGCCTGTGACGCGATCATTCGCTCCTCATCGGCGGCAACGACCTGAACCTGAAAGTCGGGCAGGAAAGCCAGACGGCGGACGATGCGCTCGCGCACCGACAAAGCGTTTTCGCCAATCCCGCCGGTGAACACCAGCAGGTCCATGCCGCCCAGCGACACCACCATTTCACCAATTTTCTGGGCGACCCGGAGAATGAAATAATCGACGGCAAATGCGTGTTCCGGGCTACCCGACCGCAGCAGCTCGGCCATGTCCGACACACCGCCGGACAGGCCCTTCAGCCCGGACTCATCATGCAGCAGCCGCTCGACTTCCTCCAGGCTAAGGCCCAGGCTTCGCTGCAGATACAGCACCACGCCAGGGTCCAGGGCTCCGCAGCGGGTGCCCATGGGCAAGCCTTCCAGGGCCGTCATGCCCATGGTGGTGTCGACGCTGTGCCCGTCCTTCAGGGCACACAGGCTGGCGCCGTTGCCCAGATGGGCGACGACAACGCGCTCTGGCATGCCGCCCGTTTGCTCGGCAAGCACCCGTGCAGTCCACTCGTAGGACAGGCCATGAAAGCCGTAGCGACGAACCCCCTGCTTGCGCACGCCGGCCGGCAAGGCATAGCTGCGAGTGACCGCATCATGGTCGGCGTGGAAGGCGGTATCGAAACAGCCGACCTGCGGCAGGTTCGGATTCAGCTCGGCAACGGCCCGAACCGCAGCGAGATTATGCTGCTGGTGCAGCGGCGCCAGCGGCGTATAGCGTTCCAGGCGGGCAAGCACTTCCTCATCCAGCAAAACGGGGGCACGAAACTCCTCGCCGCCGTGGACAATCCGATGGCCGGCTGCAACCATCTGCCAGTCGTGATCAGGCGCGCTGACGAATTCAAGCACCTGTGCAATGGCCTCGGTCTGGGTGGTGCCTTCCTCCAGCGACCTTGAGTCTTGCCCGACAAGCCTGAAGACCGGGCTTGCACCAATGCCGGTCACCCTCCCGTCGGCCAGCAGCGGCAGATCATCCCTGGCCGCAAACACCCGGAACTTCACGCTCGACGAACCCACGTTCAGGACCAGGATGGCGGGCGCGCTGCTCAAACCAGGGCACCTGTCTTGCGTGCCTCGGCGACCTGCACGGCCAGGGCGACGGACATCAGCCGGGTGCGCAGATTGTCCGAGCGACTGGTCAGAATGACCGGCACGCGCGCGCCCAGGACCAGGCCTGCGGCATCGCTGTTGCCGAGAAAGGTCAGCTGCTTGGCGATCATGTTGCCCGCTTCGATATCGGGGGCGATCAGGATATCGGCATCACCGGCCACCTCGGAGACGATGCCCTTGTTGTCGGCCGACTGGCGGCTGATCGCAGCATCCAGGCCCAGCGGACCGTCGATGACCGCATGCTCGATCTGGCCGCGATCGGCCATCTTGCACAAAGCGGCTGCATCCAGGGTCGACTGCATCCGGGCGTTGACCGTTTCCACGGCTGACAGCACCGCCACCCGCGGGCGCAAGCCCTGGTTGCCGGCCATGATGCGCCACAGGCCGATGGCATTGCGGCAGATATCGGCCTTGATATCCAGCGTCGGCGCGATATTGATCGCCGCGTCGGTAATGATCAGCGGCTTGTGATAGTTCGGCACATCCATCACGTAGGCGTGGCTGATGCGCCGCTCCGTGCGCAGCCCGCCGGCCGATGCCACCAATGCTGACAGCAACTCGTCAGTGTGCAAGGCGCCCTTCATCAACGCCTGGACCCGACCGCTGGCTGCCAGGCGTACCGCTTCCTGGGCTGCGGCATGCGAGTGCTCGGCATCGACCAGCTCGCAGTCGGAAATATTCACGCCGGCCTCCTCGGCCGCTGCGCGAATGCGCGCCTCCGGGCCCACCAGCACCGGGCTGAGCAGGTTTTCCTCCATGGCCTGGGCAATGGCCTTGATGCCGTGGGCCTGAACGGGGTGAACCACGGCCGTGCGCAGCGGATCGAGACTGGCGCAGGAGTCGATCAGCTCACGGTAGCGATCGTGGTAGCGGAAGTGCACCTCCGGCAATTCAGCGCGCTTCTTGCGCACTTTCTCGGTAGGCGCCAGGACCACGGCCTTGCCACTGACCAGCATTTCACCCAGATCGTTGCGACACTCGCAGTCCATGGTCACGATCGGCTTGTCGTCGCGCTTCTCGCGCACCGTCACCCTGACATGCACTGTATCGCCGATCCGCACCGGCTTTTCAAAGCGCAGGTTCTGGCTCAGATAAATAGTGCCCGGCCCCGGCAGCACCGTGCCCAGGACCGTGGAAATCAGCGCGCCCGGCCACATGCCGTGGCCGATGATGCCCTGGAAGATGGTGTTGTTGGCATAGACCTCGTCCAGATGGGCGGGGTTGACATCGCCGGACATGACCGCGAACAGGTCGATGTCTTCTTTCGACAGGGTTCTGGACAGCCCGGCCTGCTGACCAACCTTGAGCTCATCGAAGGTGTGATTTTCCAGGTACTCGTCGTTTTTCACCTTGCATTCCGAATGTCAAAAGCTGACACATGATTATGCACCGTACCCAAGGCAAACTATTTGAACAGTTGATGAGCCTGCAAGGCGCTGACTGCGCATGACCGTATCGGATGGTTAACCACCCGCTCCAATGAACGGAGCGGGTGATTGTCAACCTAAGGCACCGCGAATCGATCATGGAATAGCGGATCGTTGTCACCCTCGCCGACCAGCAGGTAGTTCACGATGCCAGCGCTTGCGTCAGTGCCCAGCATATTGCCGTGGCTGACCGGGCCGTCCGACAACGGAGAAAAACTGACTTCCAGCTCACAGCCATCGCCCGGCCCCAGAACGAATGGGAATGGCGGGCATGTGCCAGGTGATATCCCGAACTCCGCGGGCAGCGGCCCCAGCGCATCCGGCATGACGATCTCAAGGCTACAGGCGCCTCCCGGATTGATCAGCGACATCGTGGCCAGCGCGGTCTGACCGATGTTCACTGACCCGAAATCGATATCCATAACGCCGTCGATCAGGACATCAAGCGCCTCCCCCAGCAGTTCAAAACTATGCGTAGAGATCGGGTTGCTGGAAACCACTGTGAGCGTGTGACTCGACGCACCCGAACTCAAGGGCAGGAAATTGAAGGTGCGGATACATGAGTCTCCCGCATCCAGGGCAAACGGGGCTGACGGGCAATCTCCAGGGGCCGGCAGCTCCCCGAATGGAGAAACTGGACTGTCCATGGCATCGACAGAAAGCGCAGCCCCTCCAATATTTTCAAGGCTCACACTCGCCGGAGGCGCGAGTTCGTTGAGGCATTGTTGCCCGAAATCGACAGTATCCGGGGCGATCTCCAACTGGCCTGCAGCACCCGCACCCGCCCCCGTCAAGGCAACGTTCTGTGTTCCTGCATCGGTATCAACGGTAATCATGCCGTCAAAATTGAAGCTTGAAGGTGGCTGAAATTCGAACTCGATCGTGCAGAATTCACCCGGACTCAAGACCATCCCCGCCGAACAGCCGCCCGCCACAAGGGCGTAGGGCGGAGAAGGGGCGATAATGATGTCGACGATTTGCAGATCGGCCGTGCCAGTACTGGTCAGCTCGACAAGACCCGATGCCACGTCACCCACTGGCACTGAGCCGAAATCCCATGTCAGTGGATCGAGAGTAAAGTCTGGCAGGCCGCTGGCCGGCACGCCCTCACCCATCAGGGTATACGATCCATCGCCGCTGGTTCCCAGATGTCCCAATCCATCGGAATGAATGAACGTGGCTATTGCTGATGGCGCAAACTGCACCTCCAGGTTACAACTGTCTCCAGCATTCAGTGTCACCGGGAAGGTCGGCCCGCAATTGCCCGGCAGGATGTCAAACTCTGGCGGCAGCCCCATTGCGGCTGGAAAAACGATATCGAAAGCACAGGTTGCGCTTTGATTGTGAACCGGCATGCTTAACGATGCCAGATCGCCGACGCTTACCTGCCCAAAATCCAGCATCGGCACAGGCAGAAAAATAACGGCCTCCTCGCTGGAGCCCAGGAGATCGATCGTTTGCGGGGAAGAAGGCGTGTTGGACACAACGCTGATTGCCTCTGTGAAAAAACCCGCCGATATCGGGTTGAAGGTATAGGTACGCTGGCAACTGTCACCGGGATTGATATCGAACGGCGGCGCCGGACAACCGCTGGGCAACTGGCCAAATGGCGGCGGCGTTGCAGGCCCCAACCCACTCACCGCGACCACCGTCGACCCCGTATTTTCCAGGGTCACCGACTGAGATAGCTCCGGCTGGTTTCGGCACCAGTGACCAAAGTCCACCGTATCCTGACTCAAGGTCAATTCGGGCTGTTGCTGAAGTTCAAAAGCGCCAACATCGCAAGCGCTTGAATTGAGGCCCGGGCGCGGTGCTGCGCGCTGATCCATGCCATTGACTGCCGGCATGCTACAGCTGGGATGGTGCGCCGCATCCACGGCCAGACTGCCTGCCAAAATGGCCCGGGTTCGCGTTGGGCCCCCGTTGTCAGACAACAGTTGCAGCATGAGATCACCATAAGCTGCCGGCGCTCCTCCCACCAGGCTGCCCGTTCCACAACTGGCGTCTGTGGCAAGGTTGTTGGTGCTTGTTCCAACATCCAGCGTTCTATCACACAGGATCTGGCCGCCGACGATCGAGTTGGCAATGAGGCTGTTCGAGGCGCTGATGACAACATTGTTGAGCGTGGCAATTTCGTCGGCAAAGCCGGTGTTGAGATTGTCTGCCACCGTGGTATGCAGCAAACGCAGTTGAACATTCGTGGCAGGGGCACCAAAGTTGTTGGAAACCTTGAAACCGCCGCCGATATTGTTCGTTACCGTTGAGTTGACGACTCGAAGCGTGCCGCGAGTCAGGCAAACGCCGCCCGTGTTGTCATTGATGGTGCTGGAATCTATATCAAGCTGGGCGACATTCAGCGCCGTGGAAAGACTCAAGCCAGCGCAGCCCCAGGATCCCAGGCCCATGGAAACATTATTGGCAATCGTGCTTCTGCTGATGATCGGATCAGGACGGCCCGATACCAGATTCAAACCGGCCGTGCCGATAGCAGATTCATTGCCGATAATTCGAGTGTCATGCATTGCCAGGCCGCTGGTCA
>SKQI01000109.1 GCA_007119095.1 Wenzhouxiangella sp.
ACGCCCGGCCGGGCCAGCGGCGAGCGGTTGCTCGGCAGCTCGGGGTCGCTGTTGTGGATGCGGGTAATGCGCGCACCCTGTTCCGTGTGTTCGAAATCCCCGCCCAGGAAAGCCTGGCTGGCCAGCTCGCGCTCGCTGCGGTAGTCACCGCCGCGCACCTGCGAATGCAGCACGCCCAGCTCGGCCACCATCTGGGCCAGTAAATCATCGAGCTCGCGCCGGTCGCCAATGCGCGCGACCAGCGGCTCGAAACGTTCCCGCACCGCTTCCCAGTCACGGCCGCGCAGGGCCGCGTCGAACAGGTAATCGCGCTGCATGCGCCAGGCATCGACAAACATCTGCTGCCATTCCAGGCCCGGCTGCACCGGCAGACGCCAGTCCCCTACCCTGACCTCGGTGGGGCCCAAATCGCTGGGCGGGCGGGCGCCGGCATCGACGATGTACATAGCCCCATTGTTGCCGGCCAGGCGGTAGAACAGCTTCTTGCGATCGCCCGACAAGGCAAACTGGTCGACGCCCTCGGCAAAGGTTTCAATGTTTGCCCGATCCGGGCTGAAATCGATGGTCCGCAGGCTGGCCCGGCTGCCGCGCTCGAAGGCCCGATCCAGAAAATACAGGCGGCTCTCGGCCACTGCCAGGCCGCTGTAGTTGCCGGGGCTGACCGGCACCTCGAACAGGCGCTGGTCCAGCTCATCGAAGACAATCGCCGGCAGATCATCGCCGTTGTCCGGGTCATCGGCGGTCAGCTCGGTGCGCGGTGCCAGCGGAAAACGGTTGCCCGGCTGCAAGGCATAGGCATAGATGCCGGTGCGCCGATCGAATACCGGGCCCATATTCCGATCGCCCCAGGGCGAAGTCGGGTTGGCCTCGAAGTGGCGGTCGGAGAGGAAATACAGCCAGCGTCCGTCCGGGCTGAAAGCCGGGCTGTAGCTTTCATAGCGATCGCTGGTCAGTACATGCAAGTGATCGCCGGCAATGTCGTAGACCATCAGCTGCGGGCGCTGCATGGTCGAGTCAGGTCGGACCAGGGCAAGGGCGCGGCTGTCGGGCGACCAGACAATATCGCGGTAACCTGCGCCGTTCGAGGCATCGATACGGCGATTGCTGCCGCTGGCCAGGTCCAGCAGCCAGAGCACGCCATCGCGGTCGCTGTGAGCAATGGCACGACCGTCGGGTGACACCACCAGCAGTTCGCGCTGGGTGTGACCATCATCGGTCAGGGCCTCGCCTTCGCCGTTACCGTTAACCGGAAAACGCCAGATTTCATGCTCGCCGGTGGCATCGACAATCGCATACAGCCAGTCGCCGTCCGGGCTGAGCAACGCCTGGCGGGCGCGGCTGCCTTCAGGCAGATCGATCTCGATGCGACGAATCGCACCGGTGCCGACCAGGGCGACGCGGCCGCGCGCGGTCAGCACCACGCGCTCGCCATTGGGGGCAAAGTGGGCGCTGTCGAGGAAGTTCAGCGGGCTGTCCAGCCAGCGCGTCATCTTCTGGCCACGATCGCTGGCCAGTTCAATATCCAGCACCCGATCACTGTCATCGGCCAGGTCGAACAGGCGCAGATCGGCTCCGTGCTGGTAGACGATACGGCCGTCGTACAGGCTGGCCCCGCGCACGTCGAAGTCTTCATGATCGGTCAGCCGTATCGGATCACTGCCGTCGGGCTGCAGCCGCCACAGATTGGCCACCCCACCATCGGCATCGCTGATGACGTAGAGCTGACCGTCCCACCACATCGGATGTTCCAGGTTGCCGGCGTGACCCGCCGCCAGGCGCTCGGCCTCGTCGTCGTGATCCGGATGGAAGCGCCACAGCTGGGCCATGGCACCGCCGCGATATTCGCGCGCGTTGTCGTTGGTCGTGGCCAGGCCGAAGCGAACGAAATAGATGTTGCCATCATCGTCGAAGGCAGCCTGGCGGGCATCCATCAGCGGCAACTCACGGCGGGCCAAGGTGTCGGGGTCGACCGCGCGCAGCACCCTCATTGAAAACGGACCCGAGACGGCCGTGGTTTGATAAAGCACCTCGCCGGCCGGCGTCCAGCCAACAACCCGCGCCGGCGCGCTGTCAAAACTCAATCGCTTCGGACTGCCACCGCTGGCCGGCATGACATAGGCCTCAAAGGCGCCATCATAGCGGCCGGTAAAAGCGAGCCAGCGTCCGTCGGGCGACAGCGCCGGCTGGCCCTTGGGCTCGGCATGCGCGGTCAGGCGGGACGCCAGTCCCCCAGCCGGGCTCACCGACCACAGATCACTTTCGGACACGAATACCACACGATCAGCACCCAGGCTGGGCTCGCTGTAATAACCCTGCACGGCAGCGGCTGCCTGACCACAGACCACCACGGCCAGCAGCGGGACCAAAATACGAAGCAGTGACATTGGGGATCTTTCCGGCTAGCTGATTAAGCCGCTGATCATAACAAGCTTGAAGTCAGTTCAAGAACAGCAAAAACCTTTTGGACGCAAAGAAGCGAAGACGCAAAGCTTTTCCTGATTGGCGTCGTGTCTCAGCAGGAGCTGGCAAGCACTCCGAAATTGAAACTTGAAAGCCGTCCTCGGGTGGGGGATTTCGCTGAAGGCCTCGCCACCGCGTCGAACTGAAGCGGAATTCACCACCCGAGGACGGCCCACAACCCTATCGAAGCCCGTTCGCTGAGACACGACGCTAATCAGGAAGCCTTTAAAGAATTCCTTTTACTTGGCTTCTTGGCGTCTTTGCATCTTCGCGTCCTCAAGATTTTTTAGACCGATGAAACACCCGGCGCACCTACTCATGCACAACGATTCAGAGATTTACTTAGCCTTGCGAAACAGGAACATACCCCAGGCCAGGTAACCCTTGTGGCCACCGTCAATCCAGTGCTGAAGGCCTACCTTCATGCGCTCGATGTACTCCCGACTGACGCCGCGGGCAATCAGGCTGTCCTGGTTTTCAACCAGCTCCCGGCGCACGCGATCATAGTGTCGCGGCAGTTGCCCGCCATGGTCCTCGAAGGTCACCAGCTCCATGCCCAATTCAGCCAGCGCCTGGCGGTAGAAGCCCGGTGAGGCCAGCGAATCCAGGTGGAGACGGTCATAAATGGGCTTGAGCTTGTCGACCGGAGCATCGTCTGCCTGCATCGGGTCGGTGAAAATCAAGTGCCCGCCCGGCTTGAGCACCCGCGCGGCTTCGGCACAGACGCGGCCGCGGTCATCGGAATGCAGGATCGCGTCCTGTGACCAGACCACGTCGAAGTGCTCGTCATCGTAGGGCAAATGGGCAAAGTCACCGTCAATCACTTCGATCAGCTCGTCCAGACCCTGGCGGCTGCTGATCTGACGGTTACGCTCGTTTTCCACTTCGCTGAGATTCAAGGCCACGCAGCGACAGCCGAAACGCCGGGCCAGAAAGCGCATCGAACCGCCATAACCGGCGCCGAGATCAAGCACGCGCGAGTGCTGCTCCAGGTCTGGCAACAGCTGGCTCATGCGCTCGACCGTGCGCCGGCTGGCATCGGCGATCGGTTCATCAGCGCGCTCATACAGGCCGATATGAATGTCCTCGCCGCCCCAGATATGAAAATAGAAGTTGTCGGCGTCGTCGCTGTTGTAGTAGCTGCGGGCAGTCTCTACCACCTCGGAACGCTGGGCGGAGGTGCTCATTTGATCTCCTTGTCGCTGGCGCTGAAAGCATCCTCAAGTGCTTCGGTCCCGGCGTCATAGCATTTCTCGGCGACATGAATGAAGAAATCCGGATCCTGCTCCTTGTCGTCGTCCTCGAAATCGGCATAGGTCGAAACCTTCTGGAAACCGACCTCGTGCATCAGGCGGCGCACATAGTCGCGCCTGATCGGAAACATGTTCAGGTGGAACACCGAATCATCGGGGAAGGTATAGCGGAAGCGCGCCAGGCCGTCGTCGATATATTCCGGCTCGGCCCTGACCTGACGACCGCAGTAGTAGTACTTGTGCTGCGACTGAAAACCATGGTCAAGCATGGTGTCATAATTGCGCTGATCAAGTATCAGGCAGCCGTCGTGCTTGAGCACGGCGTAAAACTCGGCCAGGGCCTTGCGCCGGTCGCGTTCGCTGAACAGGTGGGTGAATGAATTGCCCAGGCAGATGACGGCATCGTAGCTGGCGTGCACATCGCGATTAAGCCAGCGCCAGTCGGCCTGGATAGTGCGCAGAACATGACCGCGGTCGCGACCATTGGCAAAGGCCTTGGTCAGCATTTCAGCTGAACCGTCGACGGTGCACACTTCGAACCCGGCCTCGATCAGGCGGACGGAGTGAAAGCCGGTGCCGGCGGCCACGTCCAGAATGCGCTTGGCACCGCGCTCCTTGAGCAGGCGAATAAAGAAATCCCCTTCACTGGCGAAACGTGCATCCCAGTCAATCAGCTCATCCCACTTCTCGACGAAGCGATGAACATATTCAGCCTGGTAGTGGTCAGTCTGTCTGACTTCTTTCGGTTGATCACCGAAATCCTGCGCGGATGTCCCCGCAGCTTGCTGTGCTTTCTGATTGATGACTCTTTCTCCCGGTAGCTGTCATTTGCCTCGAGGCTGCCCACGGGATGATCATGGCTGCGGACAGCCACTGAACCACTGAAATTAACAGACAATCTCTGCAACTTCATGACAAACCCGGATTTTGGCTGAAAAAACTCGCCGATCTCGTGTTTTGCTTGCCTCCCGCGGTTGCGAGAGTCTTAGTGCGGGTTTTACGCGTGCTTCTCAGGTTTTGAGAATACTGTATTTTAGTATAGTATTCTGATCCCGGGGCATGGCTCCGGGCATTCTCACCCTTAAGAACCGGAGTACGCCATGGCCAACGCGCAAGCCTCGCCACCGCTGGAACAATTGCTGAAGGAACGCAGTGACCTGTGGCGCGGGCGCAAGCCGCCGCGCGGCGC
>SKQI01000072.1 GCA_007119095.1 Wenzhouxiangella sp.
CATTGCTGATCCGGGCGCGACGATCAACAGTTGCACGCCGGACCAGCCGCTTGATCTTGCACCGGGAGAGAGCCTGACCTGCCTGGCCAGCTACGAGGTTATGCAGAGCGATATCAATGCAGGTAGCTACAGCAATACGGCAACGGTTACCGCCGTCGACCCGAATGATGAGCCGGTCAGCGACAGCGATACGGCGGTTGCTGATGGCCCAGCTGGCTCACCGGGTTTGAGCTTGGTAAAAGTACTGGACGAGCCAGCTTCCGATATTGTTGCAGGCACTGTGCTGACCTACACGATCACAGCCACCAACACGGGCAATGTGACGCTGACCGATGTACTGGTCGAAGATGACCTCATCACGCCAGACAGCATCCTGTGTCCTGTGTTGGAGGTTGGCGAAAGTTGTGTGCTCATTGGAACATATACGGTTCAGCCTGCGGATATGGGTGTTGGCACGCTGGTCAATATCGCTTTTGCCAACGGGACCGACCCCAATGACAATCCGGTGCCGGAGGTAACGGATTCCGTGACAACGCTTTTGCGCGAACCAATCGCCGTTCCCGTCGGTGATCGTTGGGCACTGCTGCTGATGATCCTGCTGCTGCTCGCCACGGGTCTGGCGACCGGTTCATTCAGCACCAGGTCGCGTGAAATTTAGACCTTGCCCAAGCACTCTGGGCAATACTTTGGGGCACCGAATTCGGTGCCCCTTTTTTTGGGACAGAATTTGCCGCCCTAGGACACCTTGGCGCCGACTACTTGGTTGACGCCGTCGAAAGAATCGTCGAGCGCTCGGTGCGCTGAGCAATGGCTTCAGTCAGTACGGCGGGGTTTGGCGCGACCAGGGTGAACTGGTCGCGGGCGCGGGTCAGGCCGGTGTAGATCAGTTCGCGGGCCAGGACGCGGCTGTGGCGCTCGGGCAGGACCAGGACGCTGTGGTTGAATTCGCTGCCCTGGGATTTGTGCACGGTCATGGCGAAGGCGGTTTCGCAGTCGCTGATCCGGGTGGTGGCGTAGTGGTGCAGGTGGCCATCGGCTTTCTGGAACACCACGCGCAGCCGGCAACGCCCGTCGGCCTGCGGCCAGGCAAGGCACAAGCCCACATCACCATTCATCAGGCCGGTGCGGTAGTCATTGCGGCTGATCATCACCGGGCGGCCGTGGAACCAGCTGCCGTTGGCATCGACCAGGCCGTCCTCGGCCAAGCAGCGCCGAATGCGGCGGTTGGTTTCGTCCACGCCCCAATCCCCGCTGCGGGTGCCCGTCAGAATCTGGAAACGGCCGAAGGCTTCAAGGGCGGCGCGCGCCCAGGCTTCCAGTTTTTCCGGTTCGGCGGCGGCAGCCGCAATCGAGGGTGGCGCTTCGCTGGTCAACCAGTCCGCCTGCTGCAGCTGTTTCAGGTAGCGCGCATAACCCTGGTCGATAAACAGTTCGCGCAGCCTTGCATCGTCTGCGCTGGCTGGCTGCAGGCGAGTGAGAACAGGGGCGCGCTGGTCCAGCAGTTCGGCGGCACGTTCACCCTCTCCGGCATTGACCGCGACGGCCAGGGCAGCGATGTCGGCGTTGAAGCGCCGAGCCTGGCGCAGCATCACGGTTTGTCCGGCAAGCGGGCTGGTCTCGGCTGCGACTGCGCGTTCGACCTGTTCACCTGAGACCGCTTCCAGCCAGTCGGCCAGCTCGGAATCGAAGCCGGTCCGTTCGGCGCCCTGGCAAAGGTCACCAAACACCGCGCCGGGCTCGACCGAGGACAGCTGGTCCTTGTCACCCAGCAGGACCAGGCGGGTATGCGGATCCAGGCCGCGCATCAGCGCCTGCATCATCTGCAGGTCAATCATGCTGGCCTCATCGATGATGACCACGTCGGCCTGCACCGGGTTGTGGCGCTGGTGGCGGAAATGGCGCGAGCCCGGCCGGCTGCCGAGCAGGCGATGCAGGGTGCGGGCTTCTTCCGGCCGCCAGGCTTCGCGCTGGAAAGCTTCGGGCAGGCTTTGCCAGTTGGCCCGCACCGACTCGGTCATGCGCGCCGCCGCCTTGCCGGTAGGTGCGGCCAGCAGCACGCGCAGCGGTCGCTCGCTGCCGCCGGCCTGGTTGACCGCCTGCAAAAGCGCCAGCAGCTTGACCATGGTCCAGGTCTTGCCGGTGCCGGGGCCGCCGGTGATGATGGCAAAGCCGTAGCGCAGCGCCACCGCGCAAGCCAGCTTCTGCCAGTCCGGGCCGCTGGCCGCGTTCTGGTCTGCATCAGAACTCGTGAAAAGCTGATCGAACAATCCCCGCAGGGCCGGCTGATCGATTGGCAGGCTCAGCGGCCGGCCGCGCTGGCTGAGTGCCTGCAATACCTCGCGCCCTGCCGCCCAGTTACGGCGCAGATACAGCCGGCCATCCTCCAGCACCAGCGGCGTGTTGCCCTCCCCGGCTGCAACCAGGCGCGATGTGGACAGGGCTTTTACCCAGTCGTCGGCATCCAGGCCAACCAGTTCATCCTTGAAGAATGCCTGCGCGCTTTGCCATTCCGCCTCGTCGATATCGTCGGCCAAGCGCAGATTGGCATCGTCCGGCGGCAGACCCAGCCAGCGCGCCGGGTCGTGCACCAGGGCCGGGATATCCAGGCAGACATGACCCTGGGCCAGGGCATGGCTGGCCAACCCGGCGGCCAGCAGCACGCGTCCGTCGGCGTCGGGCTCCAGGTCGGAAAGGAATGCGACAAAGCGGCTCTCCAGCGGCCGCATCCAGCCCAGGCGCTGCCAGCGCTGAAAATACTCGCGGACCTGCTCAGGCTGCATGGCGATCTCCCCGGCCTGAGAACAGACGGTCCAGCGACTCGATCAAGGCCCGGGTCGGGCGGTAGTGGAACACGCCGCCGCCGGGGCTGCCGCAGCCGCGCAGGTACAGGTACACCGAGCCGCCGACATGGCGCTCGAAGTCGTAGTCAGGCAGACGGCTTTTCAGCAGCCGATGCAGGGCCAGGGTGTAGACGGCAAACTGCAGGTCGTAGCGCTTGTCGAGCACGGAGGCCTGCATGGCTTCAAGCGTGTAGGCCTCGGCCGAATCACCCAGCCGGTTGGATTTGTAGTCCAGCACGTAGTAGCGGCCCTGGTGTTCAAAGACCAGGTCAATAAAGCCGCGCATCATGCCGTTGAGCTGGTTGCGGGCCAGCGGCTTGCGCGTCGCGCCGTCGAAGGTCGCGCGCCGGACCAGCCGGTCCAGCGCTTCGGTCTGCACCTGGCTGGCCTGGAACCAGAACTCCAGTTCCGGGGTGTACTGGCCGACGGCCAGCTCGGCCAGGCTGAGGCGATCCTCACCCAGCACCATGGTCTGGCGGAGCTGTTCGATCATCCAGTCCAGCAGGACTTGACGCCAATGGCCCCAGCCGCGCAGTCGGCAGCGCTTGTCGATTTCCGCCAGGAAGGCATCCGGCCTGGCCAGGGTTTCGGCCAGGCCCTGGCGACCGGCCCACTCCAGCAGGCCGTGCAGAAAGGTGCCGGGCCTGGGGCCGGCGGGAAAACCGTGAATGCCCTGCCCGCGATAGCGCCCTGCGCCACCGGTGCCGGCCGATGGCTCAGCCCGGTCGATGGCTTCTTCCCGGGCCTGGTCCTCGGCGGCATTGTCGGCGGCATCAGTAGCATCGTCGTCAGCGAGCTCGCCACCGACCTGCTTCAGTGCCGAGTAGCTGGCAATCCACCAGGGCTCGCGCGGATGACCCTGGTATTGCCTTGCCGGTGCCAGGGCCCGGGCATCGGCCGCCGGCAGCCGGGTGGTCGAAATGCTCGAGTTCAAGTCGATGCGTTTGATCAGGTCGGGGGCACGGCCCTGCAGGGCATCGAGCAGCTCGCTCATCGGCGGCGGCTGACCAAGCGCATCGGCCAGGCCGAGCAGGAGGTGACCGAAGGGGTAGCACTCCAGCGCCGGCGGCTGCTTCCTGGCGTTGCCGCTTCTGACCGGGGCCACCCCCAGCCAGCAGGCATGGCGAGCCCGGGTGACGGCGACGTAGAACAGGCGCAGCTCTTCCTGCAGGCTTTCGAGCTGGTGCCGGGCAAGTGCTTCGGCATCCGGGTCGAGATCCAGCACCGGCCGGTGGCCGTCGTGATAGCCCAGCGGGCCGTCGGCTTTGGCCTCGCGGTAGTCGCAGACAAAGGGCACCAGCACCAGCGGATATTCCAGGCCCTTGGCGGCGTGGCAGGTCACTACCCGGACCAGCTCGGCATCGCTTTCCAGGCGCAGCTGCTGCTCATCATCCTGGCCGCGCTGGTCCAGCTGAACCTGCTCGGCCAGCCACTGGATCAAGGCCTGCTCGCCGTCCAGGGCCTGGCTTTCGCCTTGCAGCAGCTCGGCCAGGTGCAGCAGGTTGGTCAGCGCACGCTCGCCCTGTTCGGCATCGGCCAGCAGGCGCGCCGGCAGCTGATAGAGATCGAGCAGGCGCTGGACCATGGCGAGCACACCTTTCTGCCGCCACAGCGCCAGCAGGCGGGCGAAGCGCTCGAAGGCTTCCTCGATCAGCTGCTCGTCCTGGTTGAGCGCATCCAGCTCGGCCGGGCTCAATCCGAACAGTCGCGTGGCCAGGGCCGTGCGCAGGCTCAGTTCATCGCCCGGCTCGGCAATGCCCTTGAGCACCAGGCACAGCTCGCGGGCCTGGTCGCTGTCGAAAATGGATTCGCGATCCGACAGGTACACGGCGGCCACACCGCGCCTGCGCAAGGCACTCAACACCAGATTGGCCTGGGAGGTCTTTCGCACCAGCACGGCGATATCGGCCGGGCGCAGCGGCCGGGGCGGCTGGTCCTCGGCTTCGAATACAGCCTGGCCCTGCTCGGCCTGGCTGAGCAGATCGGCGATGGTTTCGGCGGCTTGTTC
>SKQI01000042.1 GCA_007119095.1 Wenzhouxiangella sp.
CACCATCACCATCACCATCATCATCACTCGCGTCGCCACTTCAGTTCTGCCCGGCAGGTGGCGAGTTACAGCGGAGCGCGCCATTGGCAGCACGACCCCAATCATCGCCGTGGCGTGAGCTACTCTCGACCGGTGCCGGATCATCGCCTGGTCGATCGTGCTCACAGTACTGGACGGCAGACTACGCAGCAAAGCACTCAAACGACTGCCAGAGCGCCGCAGCACCGGGTGGAGCAGAGAGAGTGGGCGGCACGTCAACGTTCCGACTTCAATGTTCAGGACGCGCGCACGAGAACTGAGCAATCTGCTCGAACCGGTCAGGCTGAGCGCACGGCAGCAAGAACCGGATCATCGGCCGCAACGGGCGCCGGGACGCGTGAGATCACGCAATCCTCGCGAACCCAGGCTGGCGCAGCAAATCGTCACGGCGACCGCCAGCGAGCGGCGGTCACAACGGCTGGCGAACGAGCGGCGCCGCAGCGTCAGGCGGCGCTGTCAGAGCGTCTTGGCCGTCAGCAAACGTCCAGGTCACCAACTGAAGCCGCTGGCGCCCGCTCCGGTCATTCCGTTGCCGCGACTCAATCGCGCCAGCAGTCTTCGACGTCTGCCACATCACAAGCGCGGCAGTCAGCCGCACCGCGCGTCGAGCTTCGCAACCGGACCGGCACGCAGTCTGCGTCAACCCGGCAGGCTCCTGAAACCCGGTCGGCAGCTCCAGCTGCCCGACAGGCGGCACCAGCTCGCGATGCTGTCTCGACACGTCAACCTGCTTCAAGTCGCCAGGCTGCTCCAGCCACCCAGTCAGCGCCAGCTCAGCGAGTGGCGCCTGCGCGGCAGTCTGCTCCAGCAGCTCAGTCAGCTCCATCCCGGCAGTCGGCTCCATCCCGGCAGTCGGCTCCATCCCGGCAGTCGGCTCCATCCCGGCAGTCGGCTCCATCCCGGCAGTCGGCTGCGTCCGCCAGGCAGTCAGGTTCCGCCCGGAGCTCAGCGCCCACTCAGCGGGCTGCATCGCGACAGCAGGCGCGTGAGCGGCGGCAATAGGCTATCAAGGGCTTTCCGGCGTTTGCCGGATTGAAACAAGGTTTCTGAGGCTATGGTGCCGGGGGAGGGAATCGAACCCTCACTCTGTTTCCAGAACCGGATTTTGAGTCCGGCGCGTCTACCAGTTCCGCCACC
Source organism: Wenzhouxiangella sp. (assembly GCA_007119095.1). GTDB lineage: Bacteria > Pseudomonadota > Gammaproteobacteria > Xanthomonadales > Wenzhouxiangellaceae > Wenzhouxiangella. The sequence continues at coordinate 1,177 of SKQI01000042.1, forward strand.
CCGGCAGGGGAGGGCGCTTATTGTCTTCGTTAAAGGCCTGCTTGTAAAGGGTCAAGCCGCATCCAGGCTCAGTCTCCGGTTCTGACGTCGATACCAGTCACCGCCTTCGGGCGCGAAAACGCTGCAGTGATCCATCTCTCCGGCGTAAATGTGAATGGTCACGGCCAGCTGCTGCTGATCAGGGTTGGCGATGGTGTGGTATTCATGCGGTGGTATCAGGCTGCCTGCGCTGCCAACGCCGGTGCGCATCACCGTGCGCTGCTCCAGTCGATAGCGGTCTTCTGTGGATTCCATCAGCTCGTACTGGACGACCTCGATCTGGCCTTGCCAGACCGCTTCCACGCACCACATGCCGGCGTGGTCGTGAATCGGTGTGCCCTGGCCCGGCCCCCAGGTCATCGCAAGGATGGAATAGCCATGCTGGTGATTCTGATGAATCAGGCGTCGACAGTAATGATGCGGGTGGTCTTCAAAGACGCAGGCCGGCAAGGCGATCCGCTCGTCATTGATCATTTCGCACAAAGCATCTCGCAAGCAGTCTGTAATCGCTTTGGGACAGTCGCCGCGCACCGCCCGGTCAACCTTGTCCAGCATGATTGATTTGCCCTGAAACTCGAGGCTCATCCCAGCCACTCCCTGATTGGTGGTCCGAATCGCTCAAAGTCTACCAAAAACGCATCGTGTCCCTGGACCGACGGCAGGGCATGGTAGCTGACCTCGGAACCTGCGGCTTCCAGAGCGCCTGCGAGGTCCTGCTGTTGGTAAAGGGGGAAAAGAATGTCGCTTTCCACGCCGATGACCAGCGCGTGGCCATCAAAGCTGCGAGTGAATAGCGACTTGAGGCTTTCATCGCTATCGCAGGCATCGAACATGTCCATCGCGCGCGACAGGTAGAGGTAGCAGCAGGGATCAAACTGGCCTACAAATTTGCGTGCGTGGGTCTCGAGATAGGATTCGACTTCAAAACGCATGCCGAACAGCGTTTCCGGGAAATAGTCCTGACGCTTGCGCCCGAAGCGCTGCCGCCATTCGCTGGATGATCGGTAGGTGATCATGCCAAGCTTCCGGGCCAGTCGCATGCCGACCTCGGGCCAGTCATCCTCGCTGTAGGCGCCGCCACGGAAATTGCGGTCGGTGACGATGGCCTCGCGCTGCAGCGAACGAATGGCGATAGCAAAGGGGGTGGCCGAGCAGGCGGTTGAAATCAACGCGACATGTTTGGTCGTTTTCGGGAACAGCTTCAACCATGCCATCGTCGTCAGACCGCCCATCGACGGGCCAATTACTGCATGCAGCATGTCGATTTCCAGGTCTTCAACCACCAGGCGCGTGGCCCTGGCGATGTCTTCGATGGCCAGCTCTGGAAAGCTCAGGCGCCAGGGCTTGCCGGTTTCAGGGTTGATGCTCGCCGGACCGGTCGAGCCCTTGCACGAGCCCAGCGAATTGATGCAGAGGACGAAATACTTCTGTGTGTCGATGGGTTTGCCCGGTCCTATCATGTCCTCCCACCAGCCTGGCGCCGGATCGCGGGGGCTGGACGCTGCATGAGCGCCTGGCGAGAGCCCGGTCATGATCAGAACAGCGTTGGACTTTTCCTGGTTGAGTTCGCCCCAGCTCTCCAGGGCCAGACGCAGGCCCGGCAGTTTTTCACCGCGATACAGGAGAAAGGGTCGGTCAATATCCAGGTAACGAGTGGCTGGGCCCATGTTCAGGTCGATGTTGAAAGCACGGTGCCAAGTCTACCGCAGGAAAGCTAAGCCAGCCGAGCTCCCTCAAGGGATGGACTGCGCTCATCAAGAGACTCTATCTTTCCCAAAAGCAAAAGCGCCGGGGCGAGACCCGGCGCCTTCGCTTCAATGTCTGTGGGGATCGACTTCAGAAGCGGAAGCCGAGGGTGGTGGAGATCACCCAGGGGTCGATATCAGCCTTGACGCGACTATTCAGGGTCACTTCGTTGCCGTTGGTATCAATCGTGCGGGTGCGCAGTCGTGCATCGGCCGTGATGTCGATCCAGCGCAGGTCGAAGTTGAGAAACAGCGTGTCATTGAGCTGGATGTCTGCGCCCACCTGCAGTGCAACACCAAAAGAGTTCTTGATATTCATGCTGGTGTCGCCGCCTGAGTAGTTGGTGCCGAGGGCAGCATTGGAGGTGCCGATGATGCCTTCGTGCAGAGCCGGCGTGGTGCTTTCGTCGAAGAAATAGGTGTAGTTGATGCCCAGACCGGCATAGGGGCGAAAACGCTCGTTGGGCAGGAAGTGGTACTGCAGGCCCAGCACCGGCGGCAGATGTTTGGTATCGCCGAGCTTGCCAAGGCCGGTAAGGGCTTCGTCGCCGCGAATGTTGTGACTGAACGGCCAGGCCGCTAGCAGTTCCACCCCGAGATTGTCGGTCGCCATCCAGGTCAGGTTGAATACCGGGCGGGTGTTGTTGCCGACATCGATCTGATAGCCTTCGAGCTCAATGCCTTGAAACACGAGATTGTTGCTGGAAGTGTTCGGGGTGACATAACCGATTCCGGCCCGGAAGATCCAATCGCCCTGCGACTGGGCGGCGGCGTTGGCGCACATCAGGCCGGCAGCGGCGAGGACCAAGAGGTGACGTTTCATTGTTTTTCTCCGTTGGTTGAAAGGGGCTTGCACGTTGGAAACGAGTTTAACGGCGCCTTCACATTGGCCATTTGACCCCGGTCAAATATGACCATGAGTTCCTCTCAAATTTCTTCGCTGGGATGACCTGCACTGCACCAGGGCTCCCGATCTTGCTGGCGCTTTCTCGCATTCACGGCGCCTTGGTTAAGCTGCTGAACATTTCATCGCCAAGGAAAGCTTTATGCCGCGCCTGGGTCTGATTTTTGGGGACCAACTAAATGAGAATCATGCGGTTCTCGAATGCCTCGACCCGGCGAGCGATACGCTGTTGATGGGCGAGCTGACCGACGAAACCAGCTATGTCTGGCACCATGGGAAAAAAATTGCGCTGATTTTTTCAGCGATGCGGCACCGTGCTGCTGAACTGCGCGATGCCGGTTGGTCGGTCTGTTATCAGTATTTTGGTCAAGAAGGCGAATGTCGATCATTCACTGATCTGGTCAGGCAGCGTCTGTCCGAGGCCGACCACGATGAGATTGTCGTGAGTTGGCCGGGCGAATGGCGAGTGCTGGATGAAGTGCGCGGTTGGGAAGCGACCTTTGGCAAGCCGGTTACCGTCCTGCCCGATACGCGATTCGTCTGTCCGCTGGAAGACTTTGAGCGTTGGGCCGACGGCCGCAAGCAGCTGCGGATGGAATATTTCTATCGTTTGATGCGCAAGCGAACCGGCTTGTTGATGGCAGAAGGCAAGCCCTCGGGAGACAGTTGGAACTATGACCGGGAAAATCGCAAGGCCTGGCGTGGTCAGCCGCCTGCAGCCCGTCCGATGCGATTTTCGCCCGATCAGGTGACTTGCGAGGTGCTGGCGCTGGTCGCTGAGAAGATCGACAGTTTCGGCGGTCTGGAAGACTTTGATCTTCCAGTGACGCGCGGACAGGCACGGCAGGCGCTGGCACATTTCATTCGCTCGGCACTGCCGCACTTTGGCGATTACCAGGACGCGATGGCCGATGACGAAGACTGGCTCTTTCACAGCCGTCTTTCATTCAGCCTGAACCTGGGCCTGTTGGACCCGGTCGAGGTCTGCCGGGCCGCCGAGCAGGCGCTGGAAGACGATGAGGCTCCGATCAATGCCGTCGAGGGCTTCATCCGCCAGATCATTGGCTGGCGTGAGTACGTGCGCGGCATTTACTGGCTGAAGATGCCTGAATATGCAGAACTGAACGCGCTCGACAGTCGGCAGCCGCTGCCCGAGTGGTACTGGACCGGCAAGACCGGGATGCGCTGCATGGAGAAGACAATCGCGACAACGCAGCGCCACGCCTACGCCCATCACATTCAGCGTTTGATGGTGACCGGGAACTTTGCCCTGATCTTTGGTGTTCTGCCAAAAGAGATCTGCGAGTGGTATCTCGCCGTTTATGCCGATGCCTACGACTGGGTGGAACTGCCCAATACGCTGGGCATGGTGATGCACGCTGATGGCGGTCTGTTGGGTTCAAAGCCCTATGCGGCCAGTGGCAAGTACATTCAGCGCATGGGTGACTACTGCAAACACTGTCGCTACAAGGTGGCCGATACCGTCGGTGAAAAATCCTGCCCCTTCAATGCGTTGTACTGGGACTTCCTGGATCGCAATCGACAGCGGCTGGAAGGCAACCCGCGGATGACGATGATGTACCGCAACCTGGAGCGTATGGATGAAGACCGGCTACAGGCCATTCGCGAGCGCGCGGAATGGATCAGGGAAAATGTCAACACCCTCTGAGCGCATTCAATCAAACAGCAGCGACAGGTCCAGAGGCTGAATGGTTTTGGTGAGTGCGCCAACCGAAATTTCGTCAACGCCGGTCTCCGCTACCTGACGCAGGCTGTTCAGGGTCAGGCCGCCGGACGCTTCGAGTATTGCCCGACCAGCGTTGAGCGCTACCGCCTCGCGCATCTGTTCCAGCTCGAAGTTGTCGAGCATGATCCGGTCAGCACCGGCGTCGATTGCTTCCCGCATCTGTTCGATGCTTTCGACTTCGACTTCGACCAGCAGGCCCGGATGCAGCTGACGGGCCTTGCTTACGGCCTCGCCGATGTTTCCCACAGCTGCGATATGGTTCTCCTTGAGCATGACCATATCGTGGAGCCCAAGGCGGTGATTATGGCCGCCGCCGCAGCTTACGGCGTATTTCTGGGCATGCCGGAGTCCGGGGATGGTTTTGCGCGTATCCAGCAGTTTCGCCGATGTGCCGGCAATGGCGCTCAGGTGTCGCCGGGTACAGGTCGCCACGCCAGACAGCAGTTGCAGGAAGTTCAGTGCGGTTCGTTCGGCGCTCAGCAGGGCCCGGGCACGGCCCTTGATGTGGCACACGACCTGTCCGGCAACAAGCTCGTCACCATCCTCGGCCGACCATATCAGACTGCACTGGTCGTCCAACAGCAAAAAAGCGGACTCGGCCCAGTCGCGGCCGGCCAGAACGCCCGTTTCTCGGCTGATCAGACCAGCACTGGCCCGCAGCTCGGGGTCAATCAGTTCGGTGCTGACGTCACCGCCGCCGATGTCCTCGTCCAGCGCCGCCCGCACCTGGCGGCGGACACTGGATCGGTCCGGTTTCAAGTCCAGTTGTCCAGCTGGGTGGTTCCTATGCCGCGTTCGGGTAGCAGCACGGGGATGCCGTCCTCTACTGCATACACGACTTTTTGATCGCGGGTCATCAAGCCTGCTCGCAGCGGGTCATTCACTGCGGTGCCGTCGACGAACGCAACCTCACCTTTGGAAATGGCCTGGTTGAGGCGCTTGAGGCGGTCGCGTGACAGCGGCAGCAGGGGCTCGTGGCTGACGGGGCAGCACAGGATGTCAAGAAGATGGTCAGGTATAGTCATGCTCCGAATTTTACTTCAGCCGATGCCAGGCCGGGTGGAAACGTCTTGATGGAGCCAAATGTCGTAACAAGCTACAATGGCCGATTGACTTTTTGAAGCGGAGAAGAGCAATGTCAAGCGGTCCGCAGGTTGGCGTCATCATGGGCTCGCAAAGCGACTGGGAGACCATGCGCCATGTCACCGAAACCCTGGCAGAACTCGATATCGCATTCGAGGCGCGCGTCGTTTCTGCTCATCGGACGCCTGACCGCATGTTTCAGTACGCCGCTGATGCGGCCGGTCGCGGCTTGAAGGTGATCATTGCCGGCGCCGGTGGCGCGGCCCATTTGCCTGGCATGGTCGCAGCCAAGACCGAGCTGCCGGTTTTCGGCGTGCCGGTTCAGTCGCGCACCCTCAACGGACTCGACTCCCTGTTATCGATCGTGCAGATGCCGGGCGGCATTCCGGTCGGCACCCTGGCCATAGGCAAGGCGGGCGCAATCAACGCGGCCCTGCTGGCTGCGGCAACGCTTGGTGCGCATGATTCAGCTATCCAATCCCGTTATCGGGCCTGGCGTGAGCGCCAGACCGAAGCCGTTCTGGCCAACGATATTCCGGGTTGAATGATGCGGATCGGAATTCTCGGCGGTGGCCAACTGGCAAGGATGATGGTTTCAGCGGGTCTCGAGCTTGGGCTGGACTTCGTGGTGCTAGATCCTTCGACAGATGCCTGCGCTGGTCGTTGTGCGACTTTGGTCAACGCGGATTGGGCGGCGGCGTCTGACCAGCCTGAACTGCTGTCCTGTGACCGCATTACCTGTGATTTTGAGAATGTCCCGGCCTCGGTCCTGGAGCGTCTGTCGTCTTCGCTGAGCGTTCGGCCAGGCCCCCGGGCCTTCGAGGCGGCTCAGGACCGGCTGGTGGAAAAAACGCTGTTTCGTGATCTGGGAATTCCGGTGCCCGACTTTGTCGCCGTTTCCTCACGCCCGGATCTGCTTGGGGCGGTTGAGCAATTGGGCTTTCCTTCGGTGCTGAAAACCCGTCGGTTGGGTTACGACGGCAAGGGTCAGGCCGTCTTGCGCAGCCATGAGGATCTAGAGCTGGCCTGGCAAACCCTGGGAGACCACCCGCTGATCCTTGAAGCCTGGGTGCCGTTCCAGCATGAGTTCGCGCTTACGGCAGTGCGCTCGGCTGGCGGTGAAACGTGCTTTTACCCGCCCAGTTTTACTGTGCATGAACAGGGTATCCTGCGTTTGGCCTGGGCTCCGGCGGATATGGAGCCTGCGCTGGTGAGCGCGGCCAAGGCTCATGTCGGGCGGTTGATGGAACATCTCGATTACGTCGGTTGCCTGACTCTGGAGCTGTTCGCTGGCGATTTTGGTTTGCTGGCCAATGAATTTGCGCCGCGCGTGCACAACTCCGCACACTGGACCATCGAGGGCAGTGAAACCTCCCAGTTCGAGAACCATCTGCGCGCAGTCTGCGACCTGCCGTTGGGCAGCACGCGTCCGCGCGGAAAGTCCTTGATGCTCAACTGGATTGGGGCAATGCCGCCGGCCAAGCTGCTGCTGTCAGTGGATGGGCTCGGTTGGCATGATTACGGCAAAGCCGAGCGGCCGGGGCGCAAGGTCGGACATGCAACCCTGGTCGCCGATAGCCGGGAAACGTTGCTGCAGCGGATCGAGAAGTTACGACCGCTGTTGGATGCTCAGACAGCGTCGCTGCTGAGCGGGGATATCACGCCACTGGGTTGATCAGCGGGAAACAGCACCAGGTGCTGGGCATCCAGGTGGACGCCGATCATGCTGTCGACCGGATAGTCATCGTGGCTGGGAAACAGGGCGTTGACCTCTTCGCCGCCATCCAGGCGTAGCCGATAGAGAATTTCAGCGCCCTGGAACTGGCGCGCGACTACTTTTGCCTGAGGCCCGTTTGGATCGGGTCGAATATCGTCAGGCCGAATCAGCAAGGCCACCTCATTACCGGCCGGCCTATCTTCCGGCAGCGGTGATTGGCCAAGCGCATGAACCAGGCTATCGCCCTTGATCACGGCGTTGAGATAGCTGCCGCGACCAGTGAAAGCGGCGACATAACGGGAAGCTGGACGGTGGTAGATCTGATAAGGCGAGTCCCACTGTAACATGCGCCCGTCCTTTAACAGACCGACACGGTCGGCCAGGGCGAAGGCTTCATGCTGGTCATGAGTGACCAGCAGGGTGGTTGTTCCCCGCGCTTTCAGCATGCCCCGTATCTCTTCGCCCATGCGACGCCGCAGGCGAGTATCCAGATTCGAAAATGGTTCGTCCATCAGCAGTACAGCTGGCTCTGGGGCCAGCGCACGCGCCAGGGCAACGCGCTGTTGCTGACCGCCGGACAGTTCATGCGGGTAGCGCTGGTCAAGCCCGGTCAGGCCTGTCAGTTCCAGCAGGCTTTGTACGCGCTGCTCACGATCGGCCTTGTTCAGGCCACGAAGCCCGAAGGCCACATTGTCAGACACGTTCAGATGGGGGAAAAGGGCGTGATCCTGGAATACCATGCCGACGCTGCGCTTTTCCGGCGCGATCTGCTTGTCAGGGCTGCTCACCGTCTGGCCGCCGACCCGGATAACGCCGTGCTTGAGCGGCTCGAATCCGGCAATGGCGCGCAGCGCCGTGGTTTTGCCGCATCCGGAGGCGCCGAGCAAACAACCAATTTCACCGTCGTTCAATGTCAGGCTCAGGCCCTTGATGACCGGCAGGTCGCCGTAGCCCAAGTGAATGTCGTCGACCAGCAGGCTCATCCGGGGAATTGCTTTTTGATCAGGCGCGCCAGCGTTTCGACGATTGTGTCTGCCTGTGTTTCGTCGATAATCAGCGGAGGAAGCAGGCGGATGATGTTGCCGCGGGTGATGTTGATAATCAGCCCCTGGTCCATCGCCTGGTCTTTCAATTCAGCAACAGGCTCGGTCAACTCGATGCCGATCATCAGCCCGCGCCCCCGAATATCAACCACGGCTGGAACCTCTGCCAGCGCGTGCTCAAGTCGCTCGATCAGGTATTGCCCCAGGCGCGCGGCGCGACCCGGAATATTCTGCTCTCGCATGATCCTGATCACTTCCAGGCCGACTCGGCAGGCGAGAGGGTTGCCGCCGAAGGTGGTGCCATGGGAGCCCACGGATAGCAGCCCAGCCACATTTTCAACTGCCAGACAGGCGCCGATCGGAACGCCATTTCCAAGGGCTTTGGCAACGGTCAAGACATCGGGCAGTAAGCCGTCTTCATGCTGAAAGGCAAACCAGCGCCCGGTGCGGCCCATACCGGTTTGAATCTCGTCCAGCATCAACAGTGCCTGGTGCTGATCGCAGGCGGCTCTGAGCCCGGCCAGATAGCCGGCCGGTGCCGGCCGAACGCCGCCCTCGCCCTGGATGGGCTCGACCAGCACAGCCACAATCTGGCGATTGTCGTTCAGGGCGCGGGTGGCTGCATCCAGGTCGCCGAAAGGAACCCGCACAAAGCCTTCCACCAGGGGGCCGAAACCGGCCTGGATAGCGCTGTTGCCGGATGCGCTGAGGGCCGCGATGGTGCGACCGTGAAAACTGTCACTGGCGACCAGAACGGCGGGCTGCTCGATGCCGCGGATGTGGGCATGGCGCCTTGCCAGCTTGAGCGCGCATTCGATGGCCTCGGCACCGGAATTGGCGATGAAGGCTCGATCCAGACCGCTGATGTCGCACAACGCATCGGCCAGCGCTTCCTGTTGGGGGATATGGACGATGTTGGCGGTGTGCAGCAGTGTGGCAGCTTGGTCGGCGATTACCGCTGCCAGACGGGGATGAGCGTGGCCCAGGCTGCAGACGGCTATGCCGCTGAGTGCGTCAAGATAGCGATGGCCCTGGTCGTCAAACAACCAGGGCCCTTCGCCTTTGACCAGCGAAACCGGCATGCGCACGTAGGTGTCGAACAGCCGTGAAGGCTGTTTGCCGGTTGTTGTCTCGCTGGCTTCCATTGGCGGCTTAGCCGTCGAGGTTGGAGTTGACGAAGTCCCAGTTGACCAGGTTCCAGAACGCATCAAGATATTTCGGCCGTGCATTCCGGTAGTCGACGTAATAAGCGTGCTCCCAGACATCACAGGTCAGCAATGGCTTCGAGCTGCCGGTCAACGGCGTTTGTGCGTTCGATGTCGAGGTGATTTCGAGCTTGCCGTCTGTTGTCTGTACCAGCCATGCCCAACCTGAGCCGAAAGTATTGATGGCCGTGTCGGTGAACTTGGATTTGAAGTCGTCGAAACTACCGAAGTCGCGGGCAATCAGTTCTGCCAGTCGGCCCTGCGGTTCGCCACCGCCATTGGGAGACAGGCAGTGCCAGTAAAAGGTGTGGTTCCAGACCTGTGCCGCGTTGTTGAAAACCCCGCCATCGGAAGAGCGCACGATCTCCTCCAGCGATTTGCCAGCCAGGTCCGAGCCCTCGACCAGCCCATTGAGCTTGTCAACATAGGTCTGATGATGCTTGCCATAGTGATATTCCAGCGTTTCAGCTGAAATGTGGGGTTCCAGCGCATCTTTTGCGTACGGAAGTTCGGGCAGTGTAAACGCCATTTCATTTCTCCTTGAAATTAGTGCCGGGTTGATTGTGATTGGGCCGAGCCAGGCTCGACACTCGATTTTGCGCTCTCAATTATGCAATATTGATGTGAGTCGGCCAGGTTCAAGTCCCAATAGCGCAACCTTGACCGGCCTTGTCGCGGTCAGAAACTGCTCCCTTCCTCCAGCTCCTGCAGATGCCGCCAGCGATTGACGATGGCGCAAAACAGCTCGGCGGTGCGCTCCGTGTCATAGGCGGCGGAGTGTGCCTGGGTCTTGTCCCAGTCCAGACCAGCGGCGTCGACGGCGCGTGCGAGCACGGTTTGTCCGTAGGCCAGGCCACCCAGGGTTGCGGTATCAAAGCAGCTGAACGGGTGAAAAGGATTTCGCTTGTAACCGACCCGCTCTATGGCTGCGTTGAGGAAAGATAAATCAAAGTGGGCATTGTGACCGACCAGCACCGCGCGCTTGCAGCCGCTGTCGCGTAGCGCTTGACGCACCGGCGTCAGCAGGTCGCGCAGCGCTTTGGCCTCCGTAACGGCGGGCCGCAAAGGATGACCCAGCCGAATGCCGTTGAATTCCAGGGCGGCTTCCTCGATATTGGCACCTTCAAATGGCTCAATGTGACGCATCATCACTTCGGCGGGGTGCAGCCAACCATCTGAGTCCATTCCAATGATGCTGATGGCCAGCTCCAGCAGCGCATCTGTGCCGGGGTTGAATCCACCGGTCTCGACATCGACCACGACTGGCAGGAAGCCGCGAAAACGTTTTGCGATTGGCATCATTGCTTGTAAACATGCGGGTGCTAGTTTGCTTGCCCATGATACTGTGTAACGGGTTGATGAGGTGAAGCTATGGTCGGTTTGCGTCAATTGCTGATTGTGATGTTGCTGTTATCCGGGTCGGCATCGGCTCAGGTATTCTGGTCAGTGACTGACCGGGAGGGTCGGCAGAACTGGCTGTTGGGAACGGTGCACAGTGAAGACCCCAGACTGCTGGATTTTCGACCGGAGCTGATTGACGCACTGCGCCAGAGCCGGGTGCTGGCCCTCGAGCTGGTGCCGGATGCCGGGATGTTGGATCGCCTGAACGAAGCGATGCACTTCGACCGAGCCGAGTTGCCTGAATTGCTGGACGAATCGCTCTATCAGCGGGTCATTGAATTGATGGACAGGCACTACGGCATGGGGGAGCCGGCGGTTGCGCGGATGCGGCCCTGGGCGGTGGCCATGACGCTATCGCTACCGCCACCGGAGACTGGGCTGTTCATGGACCTGGCACTGTCATTTCGTGCCGCGGGCATGGGTACAGAGGTGGTCGCCCTGGAGACGCTGGACGAACAGCTTGGTTTCCTGACTGGCCTTAGCGAGACAGCCCAGATCGACATGATCCGCCAGGCGGTAGAAGACTTCGAGCGAATTCCCGAATTGTTCGAAGCGTTGATCACGACTTATCTTTCCGGCGATCTCAATGCCCTGGAGCGACTATCCTTCGAGCAGCTTGACGAGATGGATCCGGAGGTCAGGCGGCACTTTTATGAAGCCGGTCTAGTCGACCGGAACCGGGTCATGCTGGAACGAGCGAGGCCGAAACTGGAAGCCGGCGGCTTGATCATTGCCGTTGGCGCACTGCATTTGCCTGGAAAGGCAGGGTTGCTCCAGCTGTTGCGTGATGAGGGTTTCACTGTGGAAGGAATTTTTTGACCTGCCCGCGGACGCGTATTGCTTTGCGAGTGGCAGGGAATTCCCGTGATGTCCGTAATAAGACGCGGATCTTCGTCATCAATAGTGCAGGAAAAAAATCCAATGAAACGCACCCGGTTCAGTCAACTGTTTGTCGGCTTGTTTTCAATGTGCCTTGTTCCAGTGGTGATTTCTGGTCAAGGCAGTACTGACCCTCGGGCGATGGAAGGGCGGCCCGCAGCCCTGCTCGCCGAATGGGAACGCTCGAACGACCAGGCAACGGTTTTTGCTCCCCGTCCTGATACCCCTGCTGAGCCGACTGCCAACGATCCGGCTCCGGCTGCGAGTCGAGCCACCTTTACCGTCGGTAGCGACGCGAACTGCGACTTCTCCTCGGTCGCTGCTGCTCTGGCCTCGCCGCTGGTCTCCGACGGCGATGTGCTCAATCTACGCAGCGACCTGGTCACCCTGGGCACCACTGAGATCCGCGATCGTCCGGGCAGTCTGACCTTGCGGGGCGGTTTTGAGACCTGCTCGTCGCTGACTCCGACGGGCGATCGGACCGTGTTCAACGGCAATGGTGAACGTGTTTTCTATCTGCAGACCGGCGTTAGCTACAGCGGCCAGCGGATGGAGATCCACCTTGAGAACGTGACCGTCACCAACGGTCATGCCACCGGCTCATTTGGTGGCGGTGGCCTGATGGTCAATGGCCGCCAAGGGGCAATTTCGGTCCAGTTGCGCAATTCCTTCATCACCAACAACAGCACCACGCGTAGTGGTGGGGGCATAAGCGTGCGAATCAATAATCAAGTGGTCGATACCAGTGCGCCACCGATGCTGGTCATGGACAACAGCACGTTGTTGTCCAACAATACCGCCGATGAAAACGGCGGCGGCCTGAGCTGCTTCAGTCCACCGGATCGGCCCCAGGGAACGGTGGTACGCCTGGGCACGGTGGCCGTGGTCAATAATCAGGCGGCCAACGGCGGCGGTATTGCCGTCGATGGCTGCGATATGGTGGTGTTGTACCCGGGGGTCTCCCTGCTTGGAATCTTCAACAATACCGCCAATGGCGAAGGTGCAGACGGCAACGGCGGCGGTATTTATGTGACCGGCGCAGACGCCCGAGTCCGGGTGCTGTCTGATCCGCGCGTTGGCGGTCTGGGTGATCCCAACAACGGTGGCTTGATCGGCAACAACAATGCCCGGCGTGGCGGGGGCATCTACGTGGGTGGCGGTCATTTGGATACCGCAGATATTCATCTCCGAAATAACAGTGCTTCGTTTTTAGGGGGCGCGGTCTACGCTGAGGGAATTGGGGCGCTTGCGGTCATTGATCGCGAATTTAGTCAGTGCCAGAGTGGCTCCCCAGGCATTTTTGGTCTGGAGCGATGTTCGGTGGTGGCTGATAATGCAGCAGGCAACGCTGGAGCGGCATTCTATGCCCAAAACGGTGGGGAGATCCGTGTTCAGGGCACGCGAATTTTCAACAACAGCTCGAGCGTGGCCCCGATTGCGGCAACGACCGGGACGAACGGCGAGTCGCTGATTCGTATCGAGAACTCCGTGGGCTGGGGCAATCAAGGCGTTAACGGCTTGTCTTCCAATCGCGGAATCATTGAGCTGCGCTGGAGTACCTTGGCGGACAACCAGGTCACGGATGCCTTTTTTCGCGTGAACGCAGGCACTGGCAGTGTCGCGCGAATTCGTGTATACGGGTCTATCGTCCGTGAAACCGGCCTGACCAGCGAGCTGGCCGGGGCCGGAACGAACTCGATCGTCTTCGATTGCGTGATCGGTTGGCGGCCGTTTGCCGAGGTAGCTGGGAACAAGTTTGCCTACATGAACGTCGATCCACAGTTCGTCAATCCGGCAGCGCGTGATTACCGCACTGGGCCGACCTCGCCTGCGATTGATTTTTGTGACAATGTGCCGGAACCACCCAGCCTGGATTTCAACCGGGTGACTCGCGGAACTGAGCACATTGGTGATCCTTTTGAATCGAACAATCCAGGCCTCGGCTTTTATGACATCGGCGCGTTCGAGACACGCTGGCGGCCAGATATGCTGTTCCGCAGCCGCTTTCAGATCGGTGGGTTCTAGTCCACTAAAAGCCCCGGGCTGTGAGCCCGGGGCTTTAGGCAGCAGTGTCCGTCACATGCTTCTTGCGATCTTTCCATCCGCACAGGTCAACGACCGGGCACTGGCCGCATAGCGGTTTTCTGGCCTTGCAGGTGTAGCGGCCGTGCAGGATCAGCCAGTGGTGGGCGTCGACCAGATAGTCGGCGGGAACGCGCTTGAGCAAGGCTTTTTCCACTGCCAGCGGGGTCTTGCCCGGGGCCAGTTTGGTCCGGTTGGCGACGCGGAAAATGTGGGTATCCACGGCCATGGTTGGCTGGCCAAAGGCGGTGTTCAGCACCACGTTGGCGGTCTTGCGGCCGACCCCGGGCAGGGCTTCCAACTCGGCGCGCGTGCTCGGCACCTCGCCGCTGTGGCGCTCGATCAGGATGCGGCAGGCAGCGATGATGTTCTTGGCCTTGCTGTTGAACAGGCCGATCGTCTTGATGTATTCCTTCAGGCCCTCTTCGCCCAGCGCGAGGATGGCTTCGGGCGTGTTGGCAACCGGGAACAGTCGCCGGGTCGCCTTGTTGACGCCGACATCGGTGGCTTGCGCTGACAGGGTGACGGCGACCAGCAATTCGAAGGGGCTGGCATATTCCAGCTCGGTTTCCGGCTTGGGGTTGATTTCGGCCAGGCGGCGGAAAAATTCAACGCGATCGGCAACTTTCATGCGTTTGTTTTCTGGCTTTTGGTGGCGGCGGTAGACAGACGCTGATGCAGGGCAACCATCAGCCCCAGACCGATAAAGGCCCCGGGCGGCAGCAGCGCCAGCAGAAGGCCAGTACCGTCAGGGAGAATCTGGATGCTCAGCACGCTGGCCCAGCTACCCAGCAGCATGTCGGCATCGGCCATCAGCGTGCCCTGGCCGACGATTTCGCGCCCGGCCCCCAGAGCCAGCAGCACCAGGGCAAAACCCAGCCCCTGGGCCAGCCCATCGTGCAGCGCCGGCGCTATCGGCTGGCGCGAAGCAAAAGCCTCGGCTCGGGCCAGCAGGGTGCAGTTGGTCACGATCAGCGGCACGAAGATGCCCAGCACCCGGCTCAGGTCATGCAGCCAGGCCTGCATCAGCAGCTCAACCACGGTGACCAGCGTGGCGATGATCAGGACAAAGGCC
>SKQI01000082.1 GCA_007119095.1 Wenzhouxiangella sp.
CAGCAAGGTGGCCGATAGTCCAATCAGCACGCCGCCGCTCAAGGCCAGCCACGGCGTGAACGATGCCCAATCGATGGTCATGACGAGCTCCTTGCCAGTCTTTCAGGATCGCCGCGGAAGATATTCAGCGGCACCTTGATATAAGCCGTGCCGTTGTCTTCTGCCGGCATCGGCTTGCCGGTGTTGATGTTGACCTGGACCGACGGGATGATCAGGTCCGGCATCGGCAGTGATTCGTCGCGTTCGTTGCGCATGGCAACGAAGTCCTCGCGCCGGGTGTCGGCCCGAACATGGATGTTGTCGCGCTTCTCCTCGCCGATGCTGGTTTCGGCAATCGGCTCCTTGTCCTCGGGCGGATAGTCGTGACAGAGGAAGACGCGCGTTTCATCGGGCAGCTGGTAGAGCTTCTGAATGGAGTCGAACAGCACCCCGGCATCGCCCCCCGGAAAGTCGCAGCGGGCCGTGCCGAAGCGCGGGGCAAACAGTGAGTCGCCGACAAACACGGCATCACCGATCAAAAAGCTGTTGGAGTCGGAGGTATGGCCCGGCGTGGAGATTACCCGGCCGGTGAGACCGCCGATGGTAAAGCTGTCGCCGTCGTCAAACAGGTGGTCGAACTGGCTGCCGTCGGTCTTGAAAGCATCCGGCAGATTGAACAGTTCCTTGAAGCGTTCCTGTACGGCAGTGATGCCGCGCCCGATCCCGACCGGGGCGTCGAGATGCTCCTGCAGATAAGGGGCGGCGGACAGGTGGTCGGCATGGGCGTGGGTCTCGAGGATCCACTTCACCTCAAGCTGTTCGCGCCGAACGAAATCAAGAATCTCGTCGGCGTAATCAGTGTAGGTGCGGCCAGCCCGGAATTCGAAATCCATTACCGGATCGATGATTGCGGCAGCCTTGCTGTTCGGGTCCTGAACGACATACGACCAGGTGCCGGTGGCCGGGTGATGAAAGGGCGTGACCAGGGCTTGTTGTTGATTCATGTTTGCGTTTCCAGCTTGCATGGAAGTAACTCCAGGAATTTCAGTTGCAAATTAGTTTAGCATAATCTAATATAGTGTCAATACCTGATCGCGGTCGCCCGGCAGTGCCAGTGCCGGAACCGCCCAAATGGAGTTTTGCAACATGGCATGGATTGGCGCTGTATTGATTGGAATTGCCTTGGGGCTGTTTGGCTCCGGTGGTTCGATTGTCACCGTTCCGGTGCTGGTGTATCTGGTCGGCCAGCCTGAGAAGGTGGCGATAGCCGGCTCGCTGGCCATTGTGGGCGCGGTCGCCGGGCTGGGCGCCTTGTCCTACCTGCGTCGCGGCATGATCGATTGGCGCTCGGTGCTGTGGTTTGGTGTGCCTGGCATTCTGGGTACGGTGGGGGGTGCCTGGCTGGCGGAGTTTGTCAGCGGTCGGTTTCAGCTTGCCGTCTTTGCCCTGGTGATGCTGGTTGCCGCCTGGGGCATGCTGCGCAAACGCGCTACGACAGCAGTCGCCAAGGTGAGAGCACGCTGGAAAATCATTGTCGACGGCATCGCCGTGGGTGCGCTGACCGGCTTCGTCGGTGTCGGCGGCGGCTTTCTGATCATTCCGGCGCTGATTCTGCTGGGCGGCCTGAACCCCGTTATCGCAGTCGGTACCAGCCTGGTCATCATCGCCCTCAAGTCGCTTGCCGGTTTCGCCAAGTACCTGTCGGTGCTGGATCGTCTGGACATGAGTGTCGACTGGACCATCATCGGTATTTTCATCCTGCTGGGCGGTGTCGGCAGCGTGTTTGGCGGCTGGCTGGGGCGCCGCCTGCCGGCAGAAGTCTTTCGCAAGGCCTTCGCCGCCTTGCTGCTGATCGTGGCCGCTGTCATCCTGGTTGATGCCAGCGGATTGATGTCATCACTCACCTTGACTGGAGCAGAGCAATGAACGCATCCGCCAATGATTTCCCCGATCCGGCCAGGCTGGATCTCGACAACGCCTGCCTGCCCGAGCCCGGGCTGATGGTTGGCGGTTGTCCGTCCGACCGTGACCTGGCTCGGCTCAAGCAGGCCGGGGTCAAAACCGTCCTTGACCTGCGCGAGAGCAAGGAGTGGAACGGTGAAGACTTCGCCGGTCGCGTCAAACAGGCCGGATTGAGCTTTCTGCAGCTGCCTGTCAGCGGTCTGGACTCGGTGGATGAAGATCAGACTCGCCAGTTCTGGGCCTACTGGAACGATGCCCGGCTCAAGCCGATGCTGGTGCATTGTGCCAGCGGTAATCGAGTGGGCGCGATGCTCGCCCTGGCCGCCCACCGCCACGGCCAGGTCGATGCCGAGCAGGCCATTGAAAGTGGTCTGGCGGCCGGCATGAAAGCCGCCGAGCCGTTGATCAGGAAGAAACTCAATCAATCCGGCTGATCAGGTCAGCATAAGCCAAAGCCCGAAGAACACGAGCAATGCGCCGCCACCCAGACTGACCATTCTTGCTGTCGCCAGGCTGCGCCGATGGCGCAGCTCCGGTGGCACGTTGTCGACCATTGCCCAACGCCCCAGGGAAAGCCCGTCGTCGCCCTGACGCAGGCGACCGCTGACCCACAAACGGTCGCCGGGGCGAATGATCTTGATGTTTTGGCTGCTCAGGGCCTGGCTCATATCCACGAACAGATCGAACAATTCCATCAACGGATTGGCCTGGGCGCCAGGCTGAGCGTCCATTGCCTGTTCCGGATCGACGTTGGGATCATGGTCCAGGGTCACCAGGCTTGCGCTCAGTCGATGGCCGTCAATCAGGACAAACCGCTCCGGGTTGTCAGCGTCGACCAGTCGAAAACGGGTCGCGACCTTGAGCGTCTTCGTCGCCGGTGGCCCTTTGCCCAGATTCGGCCCCTTGTGCTTGTTGACGATCGCGTGGCACCACAGCACCTGGTCCTCGGTATCCAGTGGCGAAGGAACGGGCGAATCGTGCGCTTCGGCCACACCGCCCACGCAGACGCGTTTGCCTGGCGCAAGGTCGGCACTGCCCGGCTCCAATGTTGGCAGGGGCTCACGCCAGGCTGGATTGATGACATGCAGCAGCGGCAGACACAGCAGGATGACCCCGATCAGAAACAGCAGCAGGCCCATGTTCGCGCACCTCTTTCATGGTTACAAGTCTCAGATACGACAAACCGCGCTTGAAGCGGTCACTTGGTTACGGAGGCGGCGCCGGGTGACGTTAAACTGGAATTCCGCACATCCATGGCGAGCCTGCATGATTGGATCCAGGTCCTCTATCCTCCACCTGCTTTGTGGCTTGGCGCTGTTGACCCTGGGGCAAGCCAGCGCCCTGGCCGAGCGTGCAGACCCGGCGCAGCAGCTTGCTTTTGAAGGCGTAGCGCTGATCGATACCGCCCGCGGAACGCTGGTGGAAAATCAGACGGTGTTGGTCTTTGACGGATTGATTCAAGCCGTGGGTGATCGCGGTTCGGTCGAGCTGCCCGAAGGTACGAGGGTGATCGATGGCAGCGGCCGCTACCTGATGCCCGGCCTGGCCGAAATGCACGGCCATCTGCCGTTCGCCGGCCCGGATGATCCCGCCGTGGCCGATCTGCTGTTCCTCTACCTGGCCAATGGTGTCACTCTGGTGCGTGGCATGCAGGGCCATCCCGACCAGCTGCGGGTTCGTCAGGCCATCGAAGCCGGAGAACTGCTCGGACCGCGCCTGGTCCTGGGCAGCCCGGCCATGGGCTGGGGCAATACGCCCACGGCCGATGTCGCCCCGGGATTGGTGCAGAGCTTCGCTGAAGCTGGCTTTGACCTGGTCAAAATCGGCGAAGGCCCCGATCCGGACGCCCATGCTGCACTCGCCAGTGCGGCGGCCGAACATGGATTGCCGCTGGCCGGCCATGTTCCCGACAAGGTTGGCCTGGAGGCGGCGATGGCCGCCGGCCAAGTCACCATTGATCATCTCGACAACTACGTCGAGGAATTGGTGCCTGCAGAAAAGCGAGCCGACATTGCTCCGCTATGGGGCGTGGCCTCGGTCGCAGACCAGGCCGATCTCGGCCGATTGGACGAACTGGTTCAACTTACCGTTGCATACGGCATCCCCCAGGTGCCGACCATGGTCCTTTGGGAAACTTTCTTTGGTGGAGAGCCGGTTGAGTCCATCCGCGCCAACATGCCGGAGGTTCGCTATATGCCGCGCGAAACGGTTGATGGTTGGGTCACCTCACTGGAGCGATTGCGCAACACCATCGGCCATCCGGCCGGCGCTCGCCAGGTCGTTACCCTGCGTCGGCTCGCATTCCAGCGCCTGCACCAGGCCGGCGCGCCGTTCCTGCTCGGCACCGACTCGCCCCAGCTGTTCAGCGTGCCCGGTTTCTCCACTCATCGCGAAATGGCGCTGTGGGTGCAGCTCGGCATGACCCCGGCCGAAGTCATCCGCACCGGCACCCGGGACGTCGCCGAGCACTTCGACGAACTGGATCAGGCCGGTTCGGTGGAGCCGGGCAAGCGCGCCGACCTGATTCTGCTCAACGCCAATCCACTAAAAGACATCGGCGCCATTGCCAACGCGCGTGTTGGCGTCATGGCCAACGGTGATTGGCTAAGCCGGGCCGAAATTGAGGGACGTCTGGAAGCAATTGCCGCAGCTCACGAGCATTGATCAGAGCAGGCGCAAGTAGGGTGTGATTGAGCCGCCGGCATGGAATTAATGTCCTCGCCGGCAGCTCGGGTCTATTGAGGTGATTAGGCCGTGGTCGGGATGCGACCGAAACGGCCCTGGTTGTAGTCGCTGATGGCCTGGCGGATTTCCGCTTCGCTGTTCATGACGAAGGGACCGTGGCCGACCAGGGGCTCATCGATGGGCTG
>SKQI01000188.1 GCA_007119095.1 Wenzhouxiangella sp.
GCTGCGCGGTAGCGGCATTGTCCAGGTAGACCAGCGGTTTGCCGTGCACTTCGCGCGAAAGCACCGGAAACTGATCCCGAAGCCGCAGCACATCCAGCTGATCTCTTACACCTGATTTGACAATTTCCATCAGCGTTCCTGTGTCTGACTAACCGCAAAGACGCGAAGGGCGCAAAGGTTCGAGGATTTGAACAATTTCTTCGTGCGCTTTGCGTCTTTGCGGTTAGTGAATCTAGATGACATTGTTCAACACGCCTAGCAACCAGTCGCGGACCGGGCCGGATTCGATATTCTCGAACGGGGCAGCCGCGAAGCCCTGTTTGAGGAGGGCGCTGGCCTGGTCGGCGGGGATGCCGCGGGAGCGCAGGTAGAACAGGGCCTGGTCTTCGAGCTGACCGATGGTCGCGCCGTGGCTGGCGGTGACTTCTTCGGCGTAGATTTCCAGCTCGGGTTTGGCGTTGATCCGGGCCGCTTCGCTCAGCAACAGGTTGGCCGTGTTCAGGTCGGAATGACTGTCGTCGGCGCCGCGTTGGATATGGATGCGGCCGTTGAACACGCCTACGCCCGAGCCATCGGCCAGGATGCGGAAGGATTCTCGACTGTTGGTGTGGCCGACTTCGTGATCAATGGCGGTATGGAAGTCGACGTGCTGGCGGTCATTGACCAGGACCGTGCCGTCGATTTCGGCATGAGCGCCGGACGCAGTCAAATGCACCGCCAGATCGTGTCGGGTCAGGCGGCCGCCACGGTCCAGGGTGTGGAAGCGGTAGTCGGCATCGCCGGCCACTTTGACATGACTGCGCTGGATCCAGGCCGACTGCGCACTCTGGCGGCTGATCAGGTGATGCAGGTTTGCACTTTGCTCCAGGACAATATCCTGAACGATATTGACCAGGCCTTCGCCGCAGTCACCGTGAACTTCGATAATCTGTGCCTTGGCGCCAGCGGCCAGTTCAATCGCCAGGCGCGGATGCACGTCGCCGTGGAAATCCTCGGCGGTGCTGATGACCAGGACCAGCGGTTGTTCCAGCTGACCTTCGATACGCAGTTGCCATGCCTGCTCGAATCGGGCCAGGTTCAGCCAGCCGAAAGCGCCGGCGCGGTCACCGTGATCGACGGCGTCCAGTTGAGCACCAGACTGCGGTTCAAGAGTGACGCCGTCAGGCAGGTTCAGGTCATTTGCATTCAGAAGGCCGTTGTCGAAATGCAGCACCGTGGCCGCGAACGGCAGCTCAGGCAAAACGTTCGAACCCGGAAGGTGGTCGCTGAACGCGCGCTTTTCCAACACCCGAAGCGAGGTGTACTTCCAGGCCTCGGTCTTGATGTCGGGAAAGCCGTGCTTCAGCAGCATCTTGTGGGCGCGCCGGCGAACCTCGACATGATCATCGGCCGGCAGACGCGCCTCGATGGCCAGGCTGTCGATCAGTGCGCTCATGCAGCCGATTCCTCCAGAAAGGCATAGCCTTCTGCTTCCAGTCGATGGGACAGTTCCTTACCACCGCTTTCGACGATACGGCCGTCGGAAAGCACGTGCACGCGGTCCGGGGTCAGGTAGTCGAGCAGACGCTGATAGTGGGTAATGACGACGAAAGAGCGCTTGCCGTCGCGCAGGCCGTTGATACCTTCGGCGACCAGCTTCAACGCGTCGATATCCAGTCCGGAATCGGTTTCGTCAAGGATGGCCAGTTTCGGTTGCAGCACGGCCATCTGGACGATTTCGTTACGCTTCTTCTCACCGCCTGAAAAGCCTTCGTTGACGGCGCGTTTGAGGAGGCCTTCGTCCATTTTCAGGGTCTTGATCGACTCGCGCACCGTTTTCAGGAAAGTCATCGAGTCGACTTCTTCCTCGCCGCGCGCCTTGCGCTGGGCATTGAGCGCGGCGCGCAGGAAGTAGGCATTGTTGACGCCAGGAATCTCGACCGGGTACTGAAAAGCCAGGAACAGCCCGGCCGCGGCCCGCTCTTCCGGCTCCAGCTCGGACAGATCCTGGCCTTCAAATTCGACTGAGCCATCGGTGATGTCATAGCCATCGCGTCCAGCCAGGGCATAACCCAGGGTCGATTTACCCGACCCGTTTGGCCCCATGATGGCATGCAATTCGCCGGGACCGACCTCGAGATCGAGGCCTTTCAGGATTTCTTTGCCGTTGACGGCAACTTTCAGGTTGTTGATCTTTAGCATTTTTAAAAGCTCGGTTTACGGGTTCCGGGTTCCGGGTTCAAAATTCGTCTTCAAAGTCTGGCACGAGTGACTTTTCCGGAAACCGGAACCCGGTAGCCGGAAACCGTTCCTCATCAACCCACTGCACCTTCCAGGCTGATCTCCAACAACGCCTTCGCTTCCACCGCGAATTCCATCGGCAGCTCCTTGAATACTTCCTTGCAGAAGCCGTCGACAATCATGGCCACGGCGTCTTCTTCATCCAGGCCGCGGGCGCGGCAGTAGAACAACTGGTCTTCGCCGATGCGCGAGGTGGTGGCCTCGTGTTCGACCTTGGCCGTGGGGTTGGCTGATTCGATGTAGGGGAAGGTGTGGGCACCGCAAGTCTTGCCGATCAGCAGGGAATCGCACTGGGTGTAGTTGCGCGCGTTGGCGGCGCGCTTGGCAATCCGGACCAGGCCGCGGTAGCTGTTGTTGCTCTTGCCGGCCGAGATGCCCTTGGAGATGATCTTGCTGGTGGTGTCCTTGCCCAGATGAATCATCTTGGTACCGGTGTCGGCCTGCTGGTGGTTGTGGGTCAGGGCCACCGAGTAGAACTCGCCGGCCGAGCGGTCGCCGCGCAGAATGCAGGACGGATACTTCCAGGTAATCGCCGATCCGGTTTCAACCTGGGTCCAGGAAATGCGCGCGTCGTCCTCGCGGCAGTCGCCGCGCTTGGTGACGAAGTTGTAGATGCCGCCCTTACCGTTTTCGTCGCCCGGGTACCAGTTCTGCACGGTGGAGTACTTGATCTTGGCTTTCTTGCGTGCGACCAGCTCGACCACGGCGGCGTGCAGCTGGTTCTCGTCACGCATCGGTGCCGTGCAGCCTTCCAGGTAACTGACCTCAGATCCGGGCTCGGCGATGATCAGGGTGCGCTCGAACTGGCCCGTATCGCGGGCGTTGATCCGGAAATAGGTCGACAGCTCCATCGGGCAGCGCGTGCCGGCTGGAATGTAGACAAACGAACCGTCCGAGAACACGGCCGAATTCAACGCGGCGAAATAGTTGTCGGTGAACGGCACAACCGAACCCAGATATTCGCGAACCAGCTCTGGGTGTTCCTGCACGGCTTCGGAGAAACTGCAGAAAATCACGCCCGCTTCTTTCAGCTCTTTCTGAAAGGTCGTGCCGACGGAGACCGAATCGAACACGGCATCGACGGCCACGCCGGCCAGACGGGCACGCTCATGCAAGGGCACGCCGAGCTTGTCAAAGGTCTCAAGCAGCTTGGGATCAACTTCGTCCAGGCTCTTGGGGCGGTTTTTCTGCTTCGGTGCGGCGTAATAGTGAATTTTCTGGAAATCAATCGCCGGCACCTTCAGGTGGGCCCAGTTCGGCTCACGCATGGTTTGCCAGTGATGAAAGGCTTTCAGGCGCCATTCCAGCAGCCAGGCAGGCTCGTTTTTCTTCGCCGAGATCATCGCGACGATTTCTTCGTCCAGCCCTGCTCGAACGCGATCGGATTCGATGTCGGTGTAAAAGCCCGCCTTGTAGCGCTGCTGGATAACCTGGTTGACTTGTTCAACGGTCTGGTTCATGACTGGTCTCTTCAGATCGGTTTCACGTCGGCTCGCGGTTCGACGTCGGTTCGAATGGCGATACGCGGACTTGTCGGGCGAATCAGGTCGGCCAGGCTGAGCGCTTCCAGCGCCGCTTCCACGGCCATGCCGATGCGCTGCCAATTGCCACGCAGATGACAGTTCGGCTCATGACTGCAAAGCCCGGGCTCTAGGCCACACTCGGTCAATGCAATCGGCCCTTCCATCGCTCGCACAATCGCAGCGACGGAAATGTCGTTGGTTGGCGCATTGAGCCGATAGCCACCATTGACGCCTCGGACAGAGGTGACCAGCCCCGCGCGGGCGAGGGTTTTCAGAACCTTGGCGACGGTAGGCACCTCGAGCCGCGTTCGTTCGGCCAGCTCACTGGCAGGCACGCACTGACGCTGCTGGCGCGCAAGCGCTGCCATCAGCACGGTCGCATAATCGGTCAATTTGCTGATTCTCAGCATGGTCTTCCAGCGTCTTCCGAGCTTGAATTAAGCATTAATACAATTATCTGGGTTGGGACAGCCCAAAACAAGACCATTTTGGTACCTTTTTTGCTCTGAAGACAAAAAAGCCCGGGCAGGTGATCTGCCCGGGCTTGGGTCGGTCGTCGTGGATCAATCCAGCGCGCAGGGCAGCGTTTGCGTCATGCGGGCGAGATCCCAGACAAATTCACCGCCGTCGTCCAGCGTCAACGTGGCCAGAATGTTGTCGCAGGCCAGGAACTCGAAGTCGACGGTACCAATTACCGCGCCTTCAATGGGATCGGTTCCAAGGAACTGCCCACCGGCAAAGGCCTGCACTTCAGCGGTTGCCGTGCGGTCGGCGATGGTACCGTCGAAGGTGTACCAGGCCTGTTCGCCCGAACCAGCCGGGTCCCAGCTGTAAATGGTGCCGACGATGCGGTTTTCGGCCGGGATCGGCTGCAGGATGAAGCCTTCGCGCTCGGTGTCACGGCTGGCCCACCAGCCGGTAACGCTGTTGTCTACCGGCAGCTGCACCGGCAACTCACCAACCGGCAGGGCGAGAATGCCCAGCGGCTGATTGACACCGTCACCGATGGCAATGACAGTCAGGTTGACGCCAGCCGGCAGATCAGCGGCAACCGGATCAATGAAGTTGGTTCCACCATCGTTGGAGGCGACCTTCAGATCGTAGTTACCAGCCGGGATCTCGAAGAAACCGCTCTGAGCAAAGTAAGGCACGCCCACCAGGTCGTTGACGACCACACCACCGGCGGTACGAATCGACACCTCGGTTGCCTCGCTGCTGTCAGCAAACGGGGCCGCATGAACCACGCGGATGTTGAGATTGCCGGTTGCCGGGGCATCAACGTTGTCAACCAACGGCCACAAGGTGAGGGGCTGATTGACACCATCGCCCGTTGCGATGACGGTGTAATCGGTGCCGGATTCGAGCGTCACGCTGGCCTCGATGG
The DNA here is from genome assembly GCA_007119095.1 of Wenzhouxiangella sp. GTDB lineage: Bacteria > Pseudomonadota > Gammaproteobacteria > Xanthomonadales > Wenzhouxiangellaceae > Wenzhouxiangella. Next base: position 5,188 of record SKQI01000188.1, read on the forward strand.
CCGGGTCGGTGGCACCGGTCGGAATGACGGCGAGATCGTAATCGCCGGCAGGCAGGGTCAGATAATCAGTAAAGGCCTTGAATTGGAAGTCTTCAAGCACCGTGCCACCGTTGGCGGTGACGGTCACCGACGTTCCCTCCAGGCTGTCGGCGAATGGCGCAGCGTGAACGATCTGCACCCGCACTTCGGCACTGGCGGCCGATACGACCATGCCTGCCGCCAGACCGGCGGCTGCGAGGAAACCGAGCGTACCTTTGGATGACTGAGCTTTCATTACTATCTCCCACGTTGGTTTTGGAAAGGGGAGCACAGCATTTCAGGTAGCCGTTGACGACTAGTGAGATTTTCATCAAGGAAACGTGAACGACCAACCGGACTTCGGCGGCTTCCTGATAAGCTTTCGGCCCTGATTCCCCGGGATTCAACGCGACCAATGAACGACGCACGCCGACAGCAGGCAGAGCAATGGGCAGGACAGTTGCTGGGATGGTCCTCTTTCGACAGCGAGGCGATCTCTTCGGACGCCAGCTTTCGGCGCTATTTCCGCCTGAGCAACGGCCATGACAGCTTCGTGGTCATGGATGCACCTCCAGAACGCGAGTCGGTTGCTGCCTTTCTGGATATCGCCGAGCGTTTGAGTGGCATCGTCCACGTACCGAAAATACCCGGGGCTGACATCGACAACGGCTTCGTGCTGCTGGAGGACCTTGGCAGCCGGCCTTTTCACGAAATACTGGATAGTGACAATGCAGATGACCTTTTCGGAGATGCCTTGACCGCCCTGGTCAGAATTCAGTCACAAGCAAACTGCTCCGCCTTGCCCGATTATGATCCGGCCCGGCTGTATGGAGAGCTTTCCCTGTTCACGGACTGGTTTCTGGCCAGGCACTGGCAGGTCGAGCCGAGCGAGGGTGAGCTTGATGCCTGGGACCAGGTCTGCGCGCTACTGGTGCGCTGGGCCATGGACCAACCCCAGCTGTTCTGCCACCGAGACTTCATGCCGCGAAACCTGATGGTTGCCAGGCCTAACCCCGGGGTCATCGACTTCCAGGATGCCGTTCGCGGCCCGATCAGCTATGACCCGGTGTGCCTGTTCCGGGACGCTTTCCTGAGCTGGCCAAGCGGGCGCGTTGATGCCTGGCTGGAGGGCTACCGGCAGCAGGCGCTGGCAGCCGGTTTGCCGATCACGACCTCGCCTGACTTATGGCGTAGGACCTGTGACTTGATGGGGGTGCAGCGGCATTTGAAGGTGATTGGCATTTTCGCTCGAATCCGCTATCGCGACGGCAAGCCAGCTTATCTGGAAGATCATCCGCGGTTTTTTGGCTATCTGGAACAGGCGATTGCGCGCAATCCCGAACTGGCGCTGCTGGATGAACTGTTGACCGCGTGGCGGTCGCGGGCGCAGCCCGTCATTCGTGATGATCAGTGAAGCATTCAGCATGGGCCCCTACGCAGGACTTCATGAGCTTACGATTTGATCGCGGCCGCTGTTCTTGGCCTGATAGAGCGCCTTGTCGGCGCGGTTGACAAGGTTATCCCAGGATTCGGCCCTGTCCCACTCGACGACACCGAAACTGGCCGTCAGTCTGACAGCATCCGAACCAATGTCCACCGGCTCGTCGGCCAGGCTGTGGCGATAGCGCTCGGCAACTTCCATGGCCTGCTCGGCGGTGGCTCCGGGTAGCAAAACCAGGAATTCTTCGCCGCCGTAGCGGAAGGCGGTATCAGAGCCACGCTTGACTTGTGTGACTCGCCCGGCGACGGCTTTCAACAGTGCGTCGCCGGCCTGATGTCCGTACCGATCGTTGATTTGCTTGAAATGGTCGAGGTCGAACAGCATGATCGACAGCGGCAGGTCGGCATCGCGCGAGCGCACCATGGCCTGGGTGGCAAAATCGTCCAGCGACAGGCGATTATTGATGCCAGTCAGCGGATCAATCTGCGCCAGCTGCTTCAACTCAACCTGCTTTTCTCGAAAAAGCATCACGGCCAAGGCCATGGCAAAGCAGAATCCAAACACCATCGACAGCAGGAAATTGATGAGCTGGAACGGGTCCTGCACGAACGACGTGGTCAAGGCCTTGCTGAACAGCGCGTAAGTCGCCCGAATGATCAGAAAGCCGGCGTAGCAGTACAGGATCAGCGCGGCGGCTCGAAAGTAGAGCCGCATACCCGGCACCCTGGCACGCCACAGCAACCAGCCGCACAGGCCCAGCACGAAGATATACCAGCCCGACAGCACGATGATGCGCAGACGAAGCGACTCGCGCAGCTCGGGAAAAATGAAGCTCGAGAAAAAGCTGGCCACCGCCAGGCCAACCATCAACAGCACCCAGGGTCGATGCCCCAGATACATTTGAATGCCGATCAGGATCAGGCCATAACCAAAACCGATGGTCGCGTTGGCAAGTGCGCCTGCCTGCCATGCAGGAATAGGAACCGGCACCGTCTGCAGCAGATGCCCCAGCAGATAGCCCAGCCCCAGGGCAAGGCCAGCCCCCGCCCAGGCCAGTACCGCCCTGCTGCGCAAGCCGGCAAAATAGATGCCGAGCATGGTCGCGGCCATGAGAAATCCGCCCAGGCTGGACACGAAGGCAAGCGTGCGAACATCCAGCATCAACACAGACAACATCAGGCGTTTCCTCGGGTTAGCTCCAGCCCCGACAAGCGGCGGGGTAAGAAGGTACCATGCAAGAATCAGACCTGCAGGAGCAAAAGCTACCGAAAGGTCACGATTCATAGCCGGGACTTGGGGATGCATGGCCTCTCCAGGCCCCCGCACGCACTCTGTGGCGGACTTCGGAGAAAAATTTTGACAGGCGCGAAGAATCTGTTTTGAAGCTGCGCAAAGGAAGCTCTGAACAATGATGCATGCCATGATTCTCGCGGCCGGGCGCGGCGAGCGGCTAAGGCCGCTGACCGACGCCACACCGAAACCGCTGCTTGAAGTCGGCGGCAAGCCGTTGATAGAACATCACTTGGAGCGGCTGGCCGAGGCCGGCGTCAGGCGCGTGGTCATCAACCTGGGCTGGCTGGGTGAACAGATTTCGGCAAGCCTGGGGACTGGCGATCGATTCGGACTGGAGATTCACTATTCCCCGGAACCACCGGGGGCACTGGAAACCGCCGGCGGAATCATACAGGCGCTACCGCTGCTCGGCTCACAACCTTTTCTGGTTATCGCTGGCGACATCCTGTGTGATTTTCGGTTCTCCCAGTTAACCAGCCTGGCAAACAAGGCGATGGCCCACCTGGTCATGGTCCCTAATCCCGCGCACCACCCGAATGGTGACTTCGCCCTGGAAAATGGCTGGCTGAAGCGAACTGGCCCGCAGCGGCACACCTTTTCGGGCATCGGTCTGTATCGGCCGGCTTTTTTCTACCATTTGACGCCCGGGCGGCGGGCTCTGCGACCGGTCTTCGAGTCGGCCATTGATCAACGCCAGATCACTGCCAGCCTGCATCCTGGCTACTGGTCGGACATTGGCACGCCAGAGCGGCTGACTGAAGCCCGCCGCGCCTGGCCAGCCGGCACCAGAACGCCCGGGCATGATGATTGATTCACGGGCCTCGCTACCGCTACACTGCAAATTCAAGTTGAGGGAATGCTATGACGGTCACCATTGGAATCATTCGGGAAACTGCCGCCGGCGAACGTCGCGTTGCGCTAGACCCACCCACGGCGGCCAAGTTGACCGCCGCCGGTCACAAGGTTCTGATCGAATCCGATGCCGGCACCGAGGCTGGCCACCCCGATGCATCGTGGGCGGATTGCGAGATCAAGTCCTCGGCCGGCGAAGTCGCCGCCGCCGCGGATGTCCTGCTGAGCGTGCGGCGACCGGATGCCGACACCTTCAAGGCCATGCGCTCAGGCGCCGTCGTGATCGGCCAACTCGCGCCCTACCGCGACTTCGACCAGCTGCAGGCCGCCACTGACCAGGGCCTGTCGCTGCTAAGCATGGAACTGGTACCGCGGATTACCCGCGCCCAGGCCATGGACGTGCTCTCCTCGCAGGCAACGGTGGCCGGCTACAAGGCCGTGATCATTGCCGCCGACATCGCGCCGCGGCTGTTTCCGATGCTGACTACTGCCGCCGGCACCCTGCGTCCGGCCAAGGCCGTGGTGATTGGCGCCGGCGTGGCCGGCTTGCAGGCCATTGCCACCGCGCGCCGCCTTGGCGCCCAGGTCGAAGCCTATGACATTCGGGCCGCCGCCCGCGAACAGGTCGAATCACTGGGCGCGAAAATGATCGACACCGGCGTCGATGCCGAAACCGAAGGCGGCTATGCGCGCGAGCTGACCGATGAAGAGAAAGCCAAGCAGGCCGAGGCTCTGGCTCGCCACCTGGCCAAGGCCGACGCAGTGATTTCAACCGCCGCCATCCCCGGCCGACCGGCGCCGAAAATCATCACCCAGGCCATGGTCGATGCCATGAAGCCGGGCAGCGTGATCGTCGACCTGGCCGCCGAAAGCGGCGGCAACTGCGAGCTGACCCGGGCCGGCGAAACGGTCAATCACAATGGCGTGCTGATCAACGGGCCGGTCAACCTGCCCAGCCGGGCGCCGCTGCACGCGTCGGAAATGTATGCCAAGAACATTCACAACCTGTTTGCCCTGCTGATCAATGAAGGGGGCGAGTTGAGCATCAATACCGAAGACGAGGTCATCGCCGGCTGCCTGCTGGCCCATGGTGGCGCCGTCGTCCACGAAAAATTCAAGTAAGTGGTCGCACCAACGGGTGCGAAACCAAGCAACAGGGAGTAAGTATGGAAGGCTGGATTGCGCTTTATATCTTCATGCTGGCGGCGTTTACCGGGATCGAGGTGATCCGCCGGGTACCGGCGATCCTGCATACACCGCTGATGTCAGGCTCCAACTTCATCCACGGCATCGTCGTGGTCGGCGGCATGGTGGTGCTGGGCATGGCGGATACCACGGCCGAGATTATCGTGGGCTTTATTGCCGTATTCCTCGGCGCCGGCAACGCGGTCGGCGGCTACGTGGTCACCGAGCGCATGCTGGAGATGTTCAAGTCCTCCGGTACCAAGCCCGAGAAAAAGGATTAAGCGATGATTCCCGGAGTCGACTTTCTTGTTCCTGCGGTCTATTTTGCGGCCGCGGTGATGTTCATCTACGGCCTGAAAGGCATGAGCTCGCCGGTGACGGCGCGCAGCGGCATGATCTGGGCCGGCGTCGCGATGCTGCTGGCCGTGCTGGTCACCTTCATTCATCCCAAGGTCGAAGGCAATTACCTGCTGATGGTCATTGCCCTGGTGTCGGCCTCGGCACTGGCCTGGTGGTGGGCCAAGGTCGTGGCGATGACCGACATGCCGCAGATGATTGCCCTGTACAACGGCATGGGCGGCGGTTCGGCTGCGGCCATTGCCGCCGTCGAGCTGCTCAAGCTGCATTCCGGCCAGGTCCAGATGGTACCGACCACCCTGCTGGTGGCCAGCTTCGGCGCCATCATCGGCTCGATCGCCTTTTCCGGCTCGCTGATTGCCTATGCCAAGCTGCAGGGCTGGATGCGCAAGAGCTGGCGCTTCCCGGGTCAGCAGCTGTTCAACCTGCTGGTTTTTGCCGCCACCATTGGCCTGGGCGTGTGGATCTTCATCGACGGCCCGACCCCGATGCTGCTGCTGTTGTTCTTCAGCCTGGCACTGCTGGCCGGGGTGCTGCTGACGGTACCAATCGGCGGTGCCGACATGCCGGTGGTGATCTCCCTGTACAACGCGCTGACCGGACTGGCCGTGGGCTTCAAGGGCTACGTGCTGGAGATTCCGGCGCTGATGATTGCCGGCATTGTCGTCGGTGCTGCCGGCACCCTGCTGACCCAGCTGATGGCCAAGGCCATGAACCGCTCGCTGACCAACGTACTGTTCGCCGGCTTCGGCAAGGCCGATGAGGACGCCACCGGCTCGGCTGCCAGCGGCGAAATGCGAGCCATTGACGCCACCGACGCGGCCATTCAGATGGCTTATGCCGAGAAAGTCATCATCGTGCCCGGCTATGGTCTGGCCGTTGCTCAGGCCCAGCACAAGATCTGGGAACTGACCGAGCTCTTGACCTCGCGCGGGGTCAAGGTCACTTTCGCCATCCACCCGGTGGCCGGAAGAATGCCCGGTCACATGAACGTGCTGCTGGCCGAGGCCGGCGTGCCTTACGACCTGATCTATGACCTGGAAGACATCAACGCCCAATTCCCGACCACCGATGTCGCCCTGGTCATCGGCGCAAACGATGTCGTCAACCCGGCCGCACGCAAGGACACCACCAGCCCGATCTACGGCATGCCTATCCTGGACGTGGACCGGGCCCGCAACTGCATCGTCGTCAAACGCGGCCAGGGCACCGGCTTCTCCGGCATCGAAAACCTGCTGTTCTTCGAGGACAATACCCGGATGCTCTATGGAGATGCGCAAAAGGTCGCCCAGGCGCTGATTTCCGGGATCAAGGCGTTAGGATAAAGAAAAGGGTTCAGGGTTCAGGGTTCAGGAAAACCGGATCGGAGCCCCCCCTGAACCCTGAACCCTGAACCCTTTCTGGTAAACCTTGACAGGTGTACTACTGTTGTATAACACTAAACATCCATTCACCCCAACCGGGAGAACCTGACATGCTTCGCAAATTACTGATTGTGCTTTTCCTGGTGCCACTGCTGGCAGGATGCGGTCGTGATTCCGATACGGACGCGCCGGAAACGGCTGCAGCCCCGCCAACGCCGGAGACAGTGGCTGATCCGGCTGATCATGCGCTGTTTGAGCGAATTGATGCCGATACCGCGATGATTTATGCCAACTTGCTGACGCTTCCAGACGAGATATCCGACATGGTCTGGAACATGGTGGGAGCCCTTTACGAGGGTCAGGAAGAAGCCATGGCTGAGGCGGCCGATTTGCTGGTCGGGCGATCTCCGCTGCTGGCTGCCATGTTCCGCGATATTGGCACCGTTCGCTCGGCTGAGGATTTCGAAGCCAGAGGTCTGGCCAGCAACGACTTGTGGGCCATGCACATGATTTCGGTCTATCCTGTCGCCCATTTTCGCCTCGTCGACGGCGAAGCCTTTGAAGCCTGGCTGAACCGCCTGGCCGAAGAGGCCGAAACCGAGTGGCCAGAGCGCGTCATCGACGGTGAACGACTGATCTGGAGTGACATGGGCGGATTCGGTATCGCTCTGCACAACGATGGCGAAATTGCCACCCTTGGCCTGGTGGCCGACGATGACCTGCTGTTGCGGCGGATCGCGAACCTGGACCAACCGGCCAGCGCTTTTCAGCCGCGAGATCTGCAGTCATTCAACCAGGCCCGCGGCCTGACCGCCTATGGCAGTGGATTTTTCGAATTCCAGCGGTTCTTCAGCCGCTTGCTCGACGATAGCGACGAGCAAAGTGCACCGTTACGTGAGGCCATGGATATGCACCGCGCGGCCGCCGACGCAGCCTGTGACCGTGAGCTGGAAGCCTTGTTTGCCCAGATCCCCCGGCTCAGCTTCGGCATGCCGGGCTTGAGCATGCAGGAAATCAGCATGTTGATGCGTATCGAAACGCACGGTGACCTCGGCCAGCGCCTGGCACCCATCGCCGACACACCGGTTGGGCTGGATGTCAGCAATCCGCGCCTGCTGTCGGCCGGACTCGCGCTCAACCTGATTGCGGCCCGCGATTTTGGTCGCGAACTGGTCGGTGGCTGGGTGGAAAACCCACCCCAGTGTGCCTTGTTTGAAGGCGTGCGCGAGAATGCCAGCGATTGGCAGCTGGCCTTGAACCGCCCGATCCCGCCGTTCATCACCGGCATGCACGGACTGCGAGTTGACCTGGAGCGCTTCCGCATGGTCGGCTCGGCCACTGGCGTGGAAGACGTATCCGGCACCATGACCCTGTTCATGCGCAACCCGCAGATGCTGTTGGGAATGGCGCAGATGTTTTCACCCGAACTGGCTGCCCTGGAGTTGCAGGCCGGTGGCGATCCGCAAGCTCTGCCGGCGGAGATGACCGAACAGTTCGGCGGCATACCGGCCTGGGTAGCCCTGGGCGAGCAGGCCCTGGGCATGGCCGTAGGCGATGGCCAGAAGGATCGCCTCCAGGCCAGTATGCAGCCGGGTGAAGCCGACAATGCCGTTTTTGCCTACAGCATCAACGTGCCCGCCTATGCCAGCATGCTTGATGAACTGGCGGCCATCATGGCCTCGGATAGCGATGACAATGGCGTCGAACTGGATTTCAACTTTCTCGGCATGATGCTTGACCAGCAGGAAGAAAGTCAGGTTTCGATTCGCCTGCACGAGCAGGGGATCGATATCATCAGCACCAGTCTCTTTCGCCAATGATCTGATCCATGTGCTCCATTCTCGGTTTGTTCGATATCCCCGCAGACCAGCGCGGTCTGCGGGGCCTTGCCCTTGAAGCCTCACGCCGTCAGCGTCACCGCGGACCGGACTGGAGCGGCATTTACGTCCATGACCAGGCCATCATCGCCCATGAGCGCCTGGCCATTGTTGGCATCGACTCCGGCGCCCAGCCCCTGGTCAGCGCCGATGGCCATCACGTGCTCGGCGTTAACGGTGAAATCTACAACCACCGCGAACTGCGCGCCGAGTTCGGTGATTATCCGTTCCAGACCAGCTCGGACTGTGAGGTCATCCTGGCCCTTTATCATCAGCACGGCAAGGATTTCCTGAATCGGCTCAACGGCATTTATGCCTTTGTACTTTGGGACGAGGTCAAACAGCGTTACCTGGTTGCACGCGACCCGATTGGCGTCATGCCGCTGTATTACGGGCGTGACGATGACGGCATGCTCTGGGTGGCTTCGGAGATGAAAGCCATCGAGCCCCGCTGCCGCCAGTTCCAGGCTTTCCCTCCCGGTCATTTGTTGGACTCGGAAACCGGAGAGCTGGAGCGCTGGTACCAGCCCGACTGGCGCGAGTTTACCAAGGCCAGTGAAACGGCCGACCCGAAGCGCCTGCGCCAGGCCCTGGAAGCGGCAGTGCACCGGCAGATGATGTGCGATGTGCCCTACGGGGTGCTGTTGTCCGGCGGGCTGGACTCATCGCTGGTTGCCGCCATTGCCCAGCGCTATGCCGACAAGCGCATCGAGTCCGACGACACCGAGGCGGCCTGGTGGCCGCGCCTGCACTCTTTTGCCATCGGCCTGGAAGGTTCGCCCGACCTGGCCGCCGCCCGCATTGCCGCACGCGCCATCGGCACCCAGCACCACGAGTTCTGCTACACCATCCAGGAAGGGATTGACGCCCTGGAAGATGTCATCCGACATATCGAGACCTTCGATGTCACCACTATCCGCGCGTCGACACCGATGTTCCTGTTGGCGCGTCGAATCAAGGCCATGGGCATCAAGATGGTGATGTCCGGTGAAGGCGCGGATGAGATTTTCGGCGGCTACCTGTATTTTCACAAGGCGCCCAACGCTCAGGCTTTTCACGAGGAAACCGTCCGCAAAATCGGCAAGCTGCACCTGTACGACTGCCTGCGGGCGAACAAGTCCATGGCCGCTTGGGGCGTGGAGGCGCGGGTGCCATTCCTGGACCTGGAATTCCTGGAGGTCGCCATGCGACTGGACCCGGCGGCAAAGATGGCCGGCGGCGGCAAGCCGGAAAAAGCCATCCTGCGCGAGGCAGGCGTTGGCCTGTTGCCCGACGAGATCCTGTGGCGTCAAAAGGAGCAGTTCTCGGACGGCGTCGGCTATGGCTGGATTGATGCGCTGAAAGATCATGCCGAAGCCCAGGTCAGCGATCGCGAACTGCTGGAGGCCGAGCAACGCTTTCCCTACAACCCGCCTATTACCAAAGAGCAATACCTGTACCGGCGCATTTTCGAGCGCCACTTCCCGTCCTCGGCGGCCGCGGCCACGGTACCGGCCGGACCTTCGATTGCCTGCTCCACCCCGGAAGCCCTGGCCTGGGACGAAGGGTTTGCCAGCATGGCCGACCCTTCGGGCCGAGCCATGCGCGGGGTCCATCAGGACAGCTACTAAGCCATCCTCGATGGATCCATCGCATCCAGGGTTTCCCGGATTAGCGGCACTGACAGGGTGCGGCGTTCGGTCAGCGCGCGGTTTGCGAGCTGCTCGATCAGGCGGGCGATGGCTGCAGCGCTGCGCGCCCCTCGCGTGAGCAGGTAGTCAGCAGCACCTCGACCGAGTACGACCTCATGCTCATCGGCCAGACGGCTGATCAGACTGCGCAGATCTGCCTCCTCCAGCGGTTTCAAGGTCAGGCGCGCAGCCTGACCCAGTCGCGAGCGCAAATCCGGCAGCTGGAAGCCATCGCGGCCGGCGCCGGACATCAACACCGCGCAGCGCTCGGCTCGCCAGCGGTTCAGGGCATTGAACAACAGCATTTCGCCGGACGCATGGCCGGCCAAAGCGTCGACATCGTCGAGGAAAATGCAGTCGGCCAAAGCGTCGTCCAGCAGGGCCTGGTTGGAAGGTACCGCGAGGGCCAGGAACTGCGCACTGCTGCCCCGCTTGATCCGGTCGGCAAAACAGGCGCTCATCAGATGACTGCGGCCGGACCCGGGTGGTCCGCCCAGGAAATACCAGGATCCTGGCTCCAGACCGGCAGCGAGCAGATCGACCAGGGCCTGGTTGGGCCCGGCAACAAAATTCTCAAATCCCGGTCGCCGCGGCGGCTTCAGGGCCAGGGGAATCTGCTGCCGGCTCATCAGACACCGGAGCCGGGCCGACGATTGCGGCTGATGACCACCGCCTTCATGCTCCACAGCCAGGTGTAGTGGA
>SKQI01000064.1 GCA_007119095.1 Wenzhouxiangella sp.
CCCAGCGGCCCGCCAAATATCGCCGCCTGCAGCCTAAATTCCACCACTGCCCCCATTGCGCCCACAACGCCGTTTGTCCAGCCCCACCTGAACCCTGAACCCTGAACCCTGAACCCTGGGGTGCCTATTCATCCCAGCAGGGAATCTCGCGGTGCTGGGCGCCGGGAGATGCGCGGACGATGAAACGCCACGGCGAACGGTCGTCGCTGCCGATCCGGTAGTCAATCCAGAATTGTGGTACCGACTCGCGCCTGACCTCCATCCGGGCCTCGAAGCCCAGCTGCTCCATCCGATGTTGCCGGGCCCGGGCATTTGTCACGCTCTCGAACAGACCGACCGAGACCATGTTTTCCAGTGGGCCGGTGGTGATCACGAAAAAGTCCTCTTCGCCCCGCTCGACCAGTTCACGAGTCAGGCTGACGGCTTCGGCCCGACTGGCCGCGGGCAGATAAACCGTCCAGCCCAGTTCGCTGTCGGCCACGGTCTGACGCGAACGGAAGGTGATGGCAAACGGTCGCAGGCGTTCCTCGGCGCGTTCCTGGGCATCGCGGCTGGGCAGTGGTCCGATGCTGAAACACTGCTCTCCGCCGGCCAGGCTGCGCTCGGCATCGGTTACCTCGGCCACCAGTTCCAGGTGTGGCAGGCCCGGGTCCAGGGGCGGTAGTTCGCGCTCGGTGGCAGCCGGTTCGCCTCGTGGCCACAAAACAAACCAGAACAGCAGACCGACATTGACGATCAGCAGTGCCAAAGTCAGCATGCGCCAGTGACCGGCGTTCATTGGCACTCTGCCGCCAAAGCAAGCCCCTTGAGTACCAATTGATCGTCCCTGAGCAGCGGACGCTTGAGCCCGGCCGCGATCAGTCCGGCATCACCGCCGCCCAGGTAGGGCACGATCGGCCGGCCCAGCAGCGCTTCGCAACAGGTAATGGCCTGCTCGATACCGCCGATAGCCTGCAGCAGTGTTCCCGCGCCGATGGCTCGGGCCGAGTCCGTGGCAGGCATGGACAGTTCAACGTCATCGTCAGCCGGTGCCGGCAGGCGTCGGGCGCGGGACAACAGGCCGTGTCGGAGGCTGCTCAGGCCAGCCATGATCCAGCCGCCGCGGTGTCGGCCGCTGTCGTCGACCAGGTCGACGGTGATCGCCGTCCCGCAGTCGACTACGCAAAAGCCTTTGCGCTGCTCCAGCCAGGGCGGTTGCAGGGCCAGCCAGCGGTCGCATCCAAGCTGTGGATAAGCAGGTTGCACGGGAAGTTTCGGGATGCCGGTCGTCACGGCGTGCAAGGATAACCCGGTCTGTTGCAGCAGCGTTGTCACGGCGTCGAGGACGTCGGTATTGGTCTGGCCCGATACCAGCGCCCGCTGGCAGGTGTTGCGGGTCAGGGCCTGTTGCAGCCTGTCGATTTGATCGATTGAGCAGGCATCCTCGGAGCCCATGACCACCCGGCCGTCCTTGCCGCAAGCCCATTTGATGCGGCTGTGGCCCAGATCGATCAGGCAGTCAGGCAAGCCGGACACGAACGTCTCCACTGTGCAGGCTCAAGCATCCTTCGCTGCCAGCAAGGCGCAAATGCCCCCGCGCGTCGATGCCGACAGCCCGGCCCTGTACCTGGCGACCATCTTCCCAGCGAACTTCGACCTCCTTGCCTGCAAGCGCATCGAGGCTTGGCCAGGCCGCCAGCAGCGCCGCGCTACCCTTCGATTCGAGCACCTGCAGACTCTGAATCAGCTCGTTCAGCAGGGCGATGGCCAGCGTGCTTCTATCCTCGTCGAAGCCTGAGCCACGGAGGTCGGCCCAGGGTTGGTCGATCGATGTTTTTTTCGGCAGACAGACATTGATGCCGAGACCGATGATGACGTCGCAGGGACCGTGGCTGGTGCCGTTCAGGTCAACCAGGCAACCACCCAGCTTGCGGCCACCAACTTGCAGATCATTGGGCCATTTGACCTTGACGGCTGCATGCTGGAACGCATTCAGAGCTCGTGCTGCGGCCAGGCTGATGATCAGTCCCAGAGGGGCCAGTTCTGCCAGCGAACGTTGGCTTCGCCAGCCCAGCGACAGGTAGATGCCGGCGCCGGGCGGAGAGGTCCAGCCTCGACCGCGCCGGCCGCGGCCGCCGCTCTGGCCTTCGGCGAGCAGGGCGCAGGGTAGGGTGCGTTGCTTGAGGGTGGCGGCCAGCACGGCGTTGGTCGAGCTGCAAATACCGGTGACTGCCAGGTCGATGCCCAGCGCTTCAGCACCAGACTGCAGGCGCTGCTGATCCAGCCAGTCTATTGGCGCCTCCAGCTGCAGCAGGTGGGGCGCCTGGCTCCTGAAGGCCAGGCCCAGCTCAGCCAGTGACTGGCAGGCCGCTGCGAGTGCCAGCGGGCTGGCACTCAACTGGCGACAAAGATGCTCGCGAGCATGGGCCTGACCATCGCCCAGGCAGCGCAGCAAGGATTCTGTCAGGCTCATCGCCGACGACGTTTCAGCAGCCGCGCCTTTTCGAATCGATTCTCGGTGCCGCTGCGCAATCGGTTCAGGTTGCCACGATGGGTAAACACCAGCAGCAAGGCCAGTGCAAAAGCCAGGGCGCCCAGGGCGGGATGCAGACTTTCCGGCCCAAGCAGCCACATGGCCGGAACCAGGCTCAAGCCGGCCAGCACTGTCGCCAGTCCGACATAGCCAGTCCCGATGATGGTGATGACCCAGACCAGCAGCAGCGGCAATATGCACCAAGGCGCCAATACGGCCACCGCTCCTACCGCCGTGCCGGCGCCCTTGCCGCCGCGAAAGCGAAAATACAGCGGCCAGACATGGCCAATAACCGCGGCCAGGCCGGCGATGGTGCCGAGCAGAATCGGGTCGGCCTCGGGCGTCCAAAGGAGCAGAACCAGCAGCGGCACCAGGGCCGCAGCCAGGGCACCCTTGCCGAGATCGATGACCACCACACCCAGGGCGAACAGCCAGCCCACCGAACGCAGGGCGTTGGTGCCGCCAGCATTGCCGGACCCCATCTGACGGATATCCACGCCCTTGAGTTTGCCAAGCAGCAAACTGCCGGACAAGGAGCCGAGCAGATAGCCCGCCACGGCAGCGAAGAGTGCTTCAAGCACGCCGGTCCTCCGGTACGGTCCACGGCTGCAGACCAACCAGCAGTGCGCCTGGTCCGGCGTGAACGCCGATCGCCGGGCTGGCGTCCTCGAGCCAGCAGCCGTCCACGCGCGGATGCCCGGTGAGGATGATGTCACGCAGCCGTCGAGCGTCCTCGATCGCATCGGTGTGACTGATGACAACACGGTAAGAGCGATCATTGTCCATGCGCTTGAGCAGACGTTTGCCGAAGCGCTCGACCACGTTGCTCTTGCCAACGATCACGCCTTTCGGGCCCAGCGTGCCCTGCCGGGTTCGAGCCAGCAACAGTTGCAGTGACAGGCGCCGGGACAGGGTTTCCATCCACGGCTTGATGCGGCCGCCGCGCACGCCCCAGGACAGGTCGCGGACCAGGGCGAAGGTGTCGAAATCGTCGCGCATTTCTTCCAGGCGTCGCACGATGGCCAGGCGCTCCCAACCCCGCGCGGCCGCTTCTGCAGCCCACAGCACCATCAACCCCTGGCCCGAGGCACCGTTGAGCGAATCAAACACGTCTATGCGCTCGGCATCGACCATGCGGGCGGCCGTTTCGGCCGCCTGACGGGTTCCGCTGAGCTGGCCTGAAATCTGGATGGCCAGCACCTCCAGGCCGTGCGAGGTCAGCAGCTCGAACTGGCGCCGGAAGTCGGCGGGTGGCGGCTGGGAGGTCTGCGGTTTGACATCGCTGCTGGCCAGCTTGCGGTAGAACTCCGCCGGGGCAATGCTGAGCTTGTCGAGAAATTCCTCATCGCCAAAGTTCAGGCGCACGGGGACGACATGTATCCCCAAGCGATCAACTTCCTCGGCCGGCAGGTCGGCGGCGGAATCGGTCACGATGGCGACATGCCCACGCTGGTTCATCAGACCGTGCTGGCGGGTCATGTCATCGGCTTTTTGCTGGCGAATCTCGCCGAACTCAGAGCACGCCTTGAACACCTCGCCCGGTGCATCGGTATGGATGTGAACCCGTGCACGTCGACCGCCGCCGGCGACGACCAGCGAGCTGGCCGGCAGCCCTTCCAGCCTGGCTCGCAGGCCGACCACGTCCAGGTTCTGACCTTCGATCAAACATTCCGTGCAGTAGCGATGCTCGCCCGGTGCTTCTCCATGCCTGGCGGCACTGCTGGCGGTTGCTGCCGGTTGGGCAGCGCTTGCATCGGGCATCGCCAGGACCTTGCCGGAACGCATGTAGCGCCAGATACCTTCAAGAAAGTCGACGAAGCCCTGGGCACCGGCATCGACAACCCCGGCTTCACGCAGCACGGCCAGTTGCCTGGGCGTATTGGCCAGGGACTGGCGTGCCCGCTTCAGGCCGCGCTTGATCAGCTGGCGAATGTCTTCAACGCCGCTGTCAACCAGCCGTGCCAGTTCATCGGCGAAGTCTTCGAGGACGGTGGGCAAGGTGCCTGGCACAGGTTCGGACATGGCGCCCCAGGCTGAACGGGCAGCGGCGCCTGAGGCCAGCGCCAGGCGGTTGGCGTCAAGCACCTGGAAGTCGCGACTGCTATCGCTCAGGCCCTGGAAATACTGAGCCATGATGGCGCCGGAGTTGCCGCGTGCACCGTTGATGGCGGCATCGGCGATCGCTTCCAGCAGGTCGGGCAGGCTGCGCTTGCCGGGCTGTTCAACCACGGTCCGAACACTGGCCAGGGTAAAGGCCAGGTTGGTGCCGGTATCGC
>SKQI01000203.1 GCA_007119095.1 Wenzhouxiangella sp.
CCTTCACCCCTTCACCCCTTCGCCCCTTCGCCCCTTCACCCCCTTCCCTTTCCGATAAACTGAACAAGCCCCCAAACTTGCGAATTCTCTTGAGCATCGAACACCCGACCATCACCCTCACCCGCCCGGATGACTGGCATTTGCACGTGCGCGACGGCGCGATACTGGCATCCGTGTTGCCTGATACTGCGCGTCAGTTTGCCCGGGCAATCATCATGCCCAACCTGAAACCGCCGGTAGCCACCGTGGACCAGGCGCTGGCTTACCGGGAACGGATTCTGGCGGCCCTGCCGACCGGCAGCGATTTCACCCCGCTGATGACTTTGTATCTGACCGAGCAGACAACGCCGGATGAGATTCGCGCTGCCAGCGCCTGCGAGCACGTTTACGCGGTCAAGTACTACCCGGCAGGTGCGACGACCAACGCGGCCAGCGGGGTGACCGATCTTGAGCGGGTGATGCACGTGTTCGAGGCCATGCAGGAAGAACGCCTGCCGCTGCTGATGCACGGCGAGGTCACCGACGGCGAGATTGATATCTTCGACCGCGAAGCGGTGTTCATCGACCGGCATCTCAAGGTGCTGGTCGAACGCTTTCCAGAACTGCCCATGGTGCTGGAACATATCACCACGGCCGAGGCAGCCAGCTTTGTCGAGGACGGCCCTGCCAACCTGGCTGCCACGATCACCGCCCATCACTTGCTGTTGAATCGGAACGCCCTGTTCGAAGGCGGCCTGCGGCCGCATCATTACTGCCTGCCAATCCTGAAACGAGAGCTCAACCGACAGGCCCTGGTGCGGGTCGCGACCAGCGGCAATCCGAAATTCTTTCTGGGAACGGACTCGGCGCCACACCCGAAAAACGCCAAGGAATCCGACTGCGGCTGCGCCGGCATGTACACCGCCCGCACCGCGCTGGAGCTTTATACGGAAGTGTTCGAGGAAGCCGGCGCCCTGGACAAGCTGGAAGCCTTTACCAGCTTCCACGGCCCGGAATTCTACCGCCTGCCGCGCAACGAAGGGACGGTCAGCCTGCGGCATGAGCCGACCGACATCCCTGAACAAGTCGACTTTGGCGGCCAGCCGGGCGTACCTTTCCGCGCCGGTGGCAGGACACGCTGGCGCCAAGTTTAGCGGAGCACCTGCAAGGCCCCTGGCAGCAGTTCCACCTCGATCTCAAGCGCGCGTCGGGCGAGGATTTCACCGTCGCCGTGAACCATGCAGCCTGACGGACATTCGATGCGAATGCGCTTTACGCGGTCGGCATGCACACCACGGCAGTCCAGGTGGCGGCCGGAAAACACGCGCGGAAAGACCGTCAGCAAGCGCCATAAAGGCAGCCCATCAGCCCGAGTCAGTTCCAGCGAGCCATCATCCAGTTTTGCCCTCGGTGTCAGCATAAACCCGCCGCCGGCCCAGCGGCCGTTACCCAGGGCGACCAGAAACTGCGGCGCGTCAATGCGCTGATCATCGTAAGCCAGGCGCATATGAGGTGCCCGGTAAACCGGCAGCAGGCGCAAAGCGGCAATCAGGTAGCGCCAAAACCCCTTGCACCAGCGTGCCCTGGCGGCGCGGTCGGCCACTTCTGCCTCAAAGCCCAAGCCCAGACTGTTGATGAAATGGGTCTCGCTTTCCGTGTTGTCGGCGTGCCGAATTCGAACCCGCCCCACATCGCAAGGCATCGCCCGCGCCTGGGCGAGGTGCAGTAGCGCAGCCCGGGTACCCGTCGGCATGCCCAGCATACGAGCAAAATCGTTGCCCGAGCCCAGCGGAATCACGCCTAACGCCGCCTGCCCGCCGACCAGACCCCGGCCTACCTCGCTGACCGTGCCATCACCGCCCACGGCAACCACGCGCCGGCCGGCAATCCCGCAGCGCTCGCTGGCCAGTTGTTCAGCATCGCCCCTGGCGCTTGTCAACAGGCACTCGGCACCCGGAAAGCACGACCGAATATCGTCTAGCAGTTGATCCTGCCTCTGGCCACCCCTGCCGCCAGCAGCCGGATTGACTATGAAGCTGATGCCGGCCACAGACCCTCTGGCTCAAACGCCATCGTCAAAGCCCGAGTTCCTCGTAGGCCAGCAACATGTACATCATCGCGGCCGCTTCGGCAGTCATGTCCACCTCCGGAGGAAAGCTGTCGAGCCAGCGATCGATATCATCGCCATAGTCTCGGACTACCCGCATCAGTTCGGCAAGCTCGGACGGTGAAGCGCGATCCAGCGCATCCCCGCGGAGACCACCGTCGGCAAACCCGAATTGCCTGGCCATGGGAAGCGCCGGACGCAAATGTTCAGGAACAGCCACCGCATTGAGCTGTATTTCTGCGCTTGCCGACTCATGGCCTTGTCCACAGCCGGTCAAGCAGGCGGCCAGCAGCAGGCCGATAGTCACCGGAATCAAAAAGAGGGTTCTTTTCATGGTTACCCGACCAAATAGCGAAGGTTGAATCATAGCGAAATGATCGGTCGACGATGCCGAGTCAACATTTTGGCCAAGCATCCAGATTGGCCTCGATGTTCGTAGCACCAACGAAACTTTGAATGGGTCGTCCACTGCCTCTGGAAACCATGGATGAATGGGCCGTGTGAACGGCCCGGTCAGCTATGGGGTGAAACACCCCCTGCCCTGGTTGCCGATCGCGCTCTCGGCGCTGATTGCGCCGATAGTCTTCGTCGTGGTGGCCATGCGCCGGTAAACCTGAAGCGCTATCGCCCCATTGCAAGGGCGGTGCGCAAGAGGAACCGATCACGAAGACTCAGGCGCTCGCCGCGGATCAGCATCAGCACGCCCTCGGGACTGGTGATGGCACCGTGGCGGCTGCCGGCTGGAGCGAGCATGTAGTCACCGGCGACAAAGCGCTCGCCCTTGTGCTCGAGACTGCCTTCAAAGATGTAGCACTCTTCATCGTGAGCGTGGGGATGGGCCGGAATGCGCGACCCGGGCGCCATCCGCCAAAGGGCAGTCTGCGTGCTTTCCTGCTTGTCGACGTGCAAAAGCTGACACTCCACGCCCGGCAGGATCCGACGCCAGCGCGCGCTCGTTCCGCGCACCACGGCCATGTCCTCGCCCACCGACGATAGCAGACGCTCGCGCATGCGGGCCTTGCGCCGGCTATCGAGAGGTTCCGGGGCTGCCGAACGAGAGGAGCTACTCATCGGCTGGCCGGGTCAGTATCGACCAGGGCGTGTCGCAGACGGGACAGACCTCGGCGGCAATGTGATTTGACGGTACCTAGCGGCAGTTGCAGCATGTCGGCGATATCTCTGTGGCTCAAGTCTCGAAAATAGGCCATGCGAAGAACCTGGCGCTGGGCATCGCTCAACCCCGCGAGGGCACGCCGGGTGATGAGTGCGAACAGGGCGTGGTCAGCAACCTGGTCTGGCCCAGGCCCCGTATCTTCACTATACGCGACAGTATTGCCATCTGGATGCAGCGCATCCCTCTCATGTCGCCGTCGCTGGCGCAACCGGTCGAGGCTTTGGCTTCGGACCATGACTCCAACCCAGCTTGCCGCGCTGCCGCGCTCGGGGTCGAAACGTTCCGCCTGGCGCCAGACCCGGGCGAAGACATCGTTGACGATCTCGTCGGCATCATCGGCGTCTCGCAAGATGCCCAGGGCAATGGCGTAGGCGTGATCAGCCAACCGGTCAAACAGCTCAGCCAACGCCGATTGATCCGCCCGACAAATCCGCTCTATCAGCTGCTCGCTGCAGTCAGGCTTGCCAGTGGACATGGAAAATTTCCCTTAAAAAAACCCCGAACAATTCAAGTGCATCCTTTTCCGAAGCTTCGCTCGTATATGAAAGGAACCTGTGAACGTTACGTGGAAACCAACATGAACTGCAAGCTAGTCTCCCGGATTTTCTCCGCTCTGCTATTGCTGGCGCTGCTCCAGACGGCGCATGCTACCGGCGGCCGCCTGCTGGCGACCGGCGGTGTGACCCAGTTCGAGGGCGCGGGCGGTGGTGGCCTGACACCATGGGCTCTGATTACCGGCTACGGCACTGCCGATGAAATCGGCGGCTCGGCTCACTACACCTGGCTGCATACCGACGATTACACCTTGCACTCGGTCGGCGCCAAGGTGGGGTTTTTCGACCGGGTCGAACTGTCATTGGCCCGCCAGCGCCTGCAGGTTGACCAAAGCGTGATCGCCGCAACCGGCGGCGCGCTGGTCGGGGCGCTGGAGCCGTTGCTAGGTGATCCGGGCCCGCTCAGCCCGTCGGGTACCAATATCGATGTCGATATCATCGGCGCCAAGGTGCGTCTGTTTGGAGATGCCGTTTACGCTCAGGATTCATGGCTGCCACAGGTTTCGCTGGGCGCGCAATACAAACGCAATCGCGACTTCGGCAGCGGCGTGGCCGTTCCGTACCTGGGCGATGTCGGCGTGCCGGCACTGCTGGGTGCCAAGGACAGCAGCGGCATCGACTACTACCTGAGCGCGACCAAGGTTTTTCTGGGTGTGCCCTTCGGTTACAACCTGATCGTCAACGGCACCCTGCGCGCGACCCGGGCCAACGCCTTCGGTCTGCTCGGTTTCGGACGTGAGGTAGTCAATCCGCTCGACGGCGAATTGCTCGACCGCTCTAACAGCTATCGTCTGGAATTTGAAGGCTCGGTCGGTTTGTTTGTCCACCCCAACGTGGTCATCGGCGCGGAATATCGCACCCAGTCCAATCGTCTGGCCGACCAGCCGGTGCTGGGTCTGCTGGGGGCCCCGGACCTGGCCAAGGAAGACGATGTCTACGATCTGTTCCTGGCCTGGATACCGAACAAGA
>SKQI01000017.1 GCA_007119095.1 Wenzhouxiangella sp.
AACCGCTCTCACCGCCTTGTCAAAGCAAGTGCTAATGTAAGACGATGGATCTTCTAGCTCAGGAACCGGTCATCCGTTTGACCGCCTTTTTCGGCGTACTTGCCCTGGTCGTCGTAGCGCAGCGCCTGTGGCCGGCGCGGGGCGATGGTCGCTGGTCAAAGCGCCAGGCGGTCAATCTTGGCCTGGTCGTCCTGAACACACTGCTACTGAGGCTGCTGTTTCCGCTGCTGGCCGTGGGCTTGGCCGTTATTGTCCATGACGCCAACGGCGGCTTGTTCGGCTGGCTGGACTGGCCGCTTTGGGTCAGCATCCCGCTGGCGGTCATCCTGCTCGATGCGGCCATTTACTGGCAACACCGGCTGATGCACCAGGTGCCCTTGCTGTGGCGCCTGCACCGGGTCCACCACGCCGACACCGGCTTTGATGCCACCACCGGAGTGCGTTTCCATCCACTGGAAATTGCCCTGTCCATGCTGATCAAGCTTGGCCTGATCTGGGTGCTTGGCCCGCACCCGCTAGCCGTGCTGATCTTTGAAATCCTGCTCGCCGCCGGCGCGCTGTTCACCCACGCCGACTTCGCCCTGCCGAAAGGGCTGGACAAGCGCCTGCGCTGGTTGTTTGTCACCCCGTCCATGCACCGGATTCACCACTCCACCTGGCAGCCGGAAACCGACAGCAACTACGGCTTCCACTTGTCAATCTGGGATCGGATCTTCGGCAGCTATACGGTCGACCCACGCGATGACGAGCGCAGCATGCCCGTTGGCCTGGAGTCGTTTCGCGAGGACAATGAACAAGGCCTGCTGGCTCTACTCCTGAATCCGTTTAGAGCGCCGATCAAGCGGGACCGGGCCAAGCCATAATCTCCGCACAAACCCATCGAGAACCACTTTTCCATGCGTGATACCTGGCCACTACTGGAACAGCACGATTTCCCCGCCATTCGCCGCGATCGCATCAATACCCTGCAGCTAAACCTGGGCTACCTGTGCAACATCGCTTGCCTGCATTGTCATGTCGCAGCCGGGCCGAACCGCAAGGAACTGATGGATCGCGAGACCATGGCCCTGGCGCTGCAGACGGCCGATCATTTCGGCGTACGCAACCTGGATCTGACTGGCGGCTCGCCGGAAATGAATCCGCATTTTCGCTGGCTGGTGGAGCAGGCCAGATCACGCGACATGCACGTCATGGACCGGCTCAACCCGACCATCATGGAGGAGCCTGGCTATGGTTGGGTCGGCGAATTTCTCGCCCAACACAGGATAGAAGCGATCGCATCTCTCCCCTGTTATTCGAAAGACAACGTCGATGCCCAGCGCGGCAACGGCGTTTTTGAGGCCTCGATCCGGGCCCTGCAAACATTGAATCAACTGGGTTATGGCGAGCCCGACTCCGGGCTGGTACTGAACCTGGTCTACAACCCGATCGGCCCATCCCTGCCACCGCCGCAGCAAGCGCTGGAGACCGACTACAAGCGTTTCTTGAGCGATCAATTCGGCATTCGCTTCAACAATCTCTACACGATCACCAACATGCCGATCAAGCGCTTTGGCGCCGTATTGCTGGCCAAGGGGCAGTTCGAGGAATACCTGACACTGCTCAAGGATGCCTACCAGCCAGACAACCTGAAATCAGTGATGTGCCGAGATCTGATCAGCGTTGACTACCAGGGCTATGTTTACGACTGCGACTTCAACCAGATGCTTGAACTGCCGCAGGGCGGGCAGTCTCGACACCTGCGCGACCTGCTTGATGACGGCAGCCTGCCGACGCGCATCGCCGTGGCTGGACACTGCTACGGATGCACGGCCGGCCAGGGGTCTAGCTGCGGCGGCGCGCTGCAGGATTGATTAGCAGAGGGTCACGAGACCCTGCGCTTGGCCGAAAACCGCTTGGCTCTGGGTTTGTCGGCCTTCGGGCGCGGCAGGACAATGTTGCCAATGACCTGCTGTGAACGCTGATCGATCCAGTCCGTCTCGAATCCATCCATGCGCTCGATGACATAAAGTGGACGATTCTTGGTCTCGACAAACACCCGTGCCAGATATTCACCGATGATGCCGATGCTGATCAGTTGAAGCCCGCTGAAAAACAGCAGCAGGGTTGCCAGCGAAGCGTAGCCCGGTACATCCACCCCGTAAATCAGGGTTCTCAGCACAATGTAGGCGGCATAACCCAGGCCGATCGCCGCAAACAAAAAACCCAGGTAGCCCCAGGCGCGAAGCGGTGCCGTGCTGAACGAGGTGATCCCTTCCAGGGCCAGGTTCCACAATCGCCAGACGCTCCAGCGACTCTCGCCGCTGTAACGGCCTGGCCGTTCGTACTCGATGGTTTCCACGCCAAAACCGACGTAATTCATCAGCCCCTTCATGAACCGGGTTTTCTCCGGCAGATGCAACAGTGCATCGACCACGCGCCGATCCATCAGTCGAAAATCGCCGACGTTGGCCGGCACGGCACTGCCGGCCAGCATCCCCATCACCCGGTAGAACCCCGCAGCCGTCAGGCGCTTGAACCAGCCATCCTCGCGGCGTAAGGAACGATGGGCCAGCACGATATCGGCACCAGCGCGCCACTTGGTGACCATGTCGGGAATCAGGGACGGTGGATCCTGCAAATCAGCATCAAGAATCACCACCGCCTGTCCCTGGGCAAAGTGCAAGCCACAGCTCATTGCGGCTTCCTTGCCGAAGTTGCGGGCCAGACGAACAAAGTGCACGCGCGGATTGCGCTGACGCCAGGCCTCGAGCTGGGCCAGGGTCTGGTCGCGACTGCCGTCATCAACCAGCAATACCTCGTAATCGCCATCGTCAATGTCGGCGAGCACGGGCTCCAGCGCGGCAGCCAGCGCTTCGATGCCATCGGCTTCGTTGAAACAGGGAATGATCACGCTCAGCGTGGGCGCGGAGGCAGTCACGGTTGGGCAGCTTGGACGCGGATCATGGGCTGAGTATAGCCAATGGCAGCCTCGCTGATGGGGCCTGGTTACTTTCCTGATATTCGGCTTCGCAAGCCGTCCTTCGGTGGGGGATTTCGCTGAAGGCCTCGCAACCGCGTCGAACTGAAGCGGAATTCACCAACCCGGGACGGCGTCCCCACCCGAACGAAGTCCTGACAACAAGCCATCACGCCAATCAGTAATGAGCCACGGGAAGGAGCGGACCGGAGAGGCTATCATGGCGCCTCGGTTTGATACGGGTTGCCTCGGTTGAATTCGGAATCGGAAAAATCTCTGGCAGAAAAGGCAGACGCGCCGCTCTGGGCCTGGCTGGTGATCGCGCTGCTGGTGCTGGTATCGGTGGCGACCGGGCTGCTCGGCTCTCCCTACCTAGATCCGATTCGTGACGTTTACTGGGCGCATCAAATTGCAAGTGGCCAGGCATGGCCGCTGGTTGGTCCGGAAATCGGATTTTTCACCCACCTGGGCCCACTCTGGTACTACCTGCTGGCACCGGCCCTGCTGATCAACAGCAGCCTGACCAGCGTGGCTGCCTGGGCCGGGCTGCTGCAGGGTCTGCAGTATCCGCTGGCATTGGCCCTGGGCCAGCGACTGGGGCGGTGGCGCTTCGGCTTCTGCCTCGCGTTACTGCTGTGTCTACCCGGCCTGACCAGCTTCAGCAGCCTGTCTTTCAACCATTTCAATCTAGTGCCGGCCGCCCTGATTGGTCTGATCCTGGCCGCTTTCCACGACCGGGCCCGGCACAGCGCGGTCAGCGCCGTGCTGGTCGGCCTGTGTTTTTCCCTGCTGTTGCACGCACACCCGGCGACGGTGGCCATGGCCTGGCTGCCCGCCCTGCTACTGCTGCATGACCGAGCAGCGCTGCTTTCCCGTGCTGCTGCGATGGCAGGCGGTTTTCTGATCCCGTTCCTGCCGCTGCTGGTAGCGGTCGCGACCAGCGGCCTGCCCGATACCCCAACCGGATCGGTCGCTGCGCATCTGGCCTCACACTGGTCATGGTCTTCCGCACTGGGCCTGCCGGCGCTGATCTGGTACAGCCTGGTCGATGGCTTCCGCCACGGCCTGATTCTCACCACCCAAGGGCTGCCGCCGCTGGCCTGGCCATTGCAGTTAGCTGTCCTACTGCTGGTGCTGCTAGCCCTTACCGGCCTGCTCAAGGCTTGGCACAAGCCTAATCTCCGCTTGCTGCTGGCTATCGCGATGATCGGCATTCTGACCCAGGCGCTGGCCGCCTTGCTGATGCGCAACGAGGTGCTCTGGTACATGATGCTGGCTCTGCCTACGCTGACGATGATCATCCTTGCTGCCGGGCTGAGCCAGCTCCCCCGCTGGCGCGGCTTGATCCCGGCAACCGTGATCGGCCTGGGCAGCAGCCTGACCCTGCTGAGCAGCATGCTGGCCACGGCCGACGACAACGGTCGCCGGCACTTTCCCGCTGCATTCATGATGGACCTGATGGCCGGCGGTGATGCCGGCAGCAGCCACGCCGGGCCGCAGCTGAGTTTTCGCGGCAGTGACCGATTGTCACGCTGGCTGTGCACGCACCCCCATCAGCTCAGCCTGCACGCAGCCGTTGCCCAGCAGGCCGATACCCTCACGGATCTCATGTTCGAGCTGTACTGTCCGGAACGGTTTCCCGACATTCAACTGGGCGGCATGGATGAGGGCTGGCAACCGATCCTGGCGCTTAGCCCTGCACTGGCCACCGCCTTTTCAACACCGGCGCTGACCCGCCTGGAGGCGCTGCATTTCTACACCGTATCGGCTGTCCAGCACCCGAGGTCAGGCGTAGCCCTGGCCCACGCTGGCAACTATCCGCCCAGGGAGCGCAGCCTGGCCGACGAAAACAATCGCAGCATCACCTTCGAGGCCGAGCCTGAAGACTGGCTTGTATTCAGTAACCCGTATCCATGGTGGGCCGAAATAAGGATCCTCGAGGTCGAGGCCAATGGTCATCCAATGGACAAGCTTGGCGCCGACACCGTCAGCCAACTGTTCCACTGTCAGCCATGCCGGGCAGATCCAGCCGTAACCTGGCAGGTCAGTTTCCGCTCACCACCCGGGCTACAACCCGACATGGTGTTGATTTCTCCGTAGCTGCCATCCGCCGTTCCGGGGTATGCTTTTAGCCGAATAGTTGGTGAAACAGGCCATGTCTGAAATCACGCGCTTATTGAACGACGCAGCCGAAGGCCCAGATCTTAAGGCTGTGTTTGATCGGCTCTACCCGGAGCTCAAGCAGTTGGCACGCGCACGCCTGGCGGCGCTGAGCCAGGGTCAGACGATTACACCCACCGTGCTGGTCCACGAGGCTTACATGCGCCTGGTTCAGGCAGAAAAGCTGGAGTTGACCGGACGCCGGCATTTTTTCGCCTGCGCTGGACGGGCAATGCGCAACATCGTGGTTGATCATCTGCGCGCCGCTGGCGCGCAGAAACGAGGGGGCGATCAGGTTGCAATCACCCTGAGCGACCGGCTGGGCGAAGACGGGCCCGGCGAAAACATCCTGGATCTCGACCAGGCCCTGGACGAGCTCGATCAGATCAATCCACGCCAGCGGGAATTGGTGGAAATGAAATTCTTCGCCGGGCTACCCGTCAACGAAATTGCCGATCTCATGGGCTTGTCCCACCGAACGGCTTGGCGGGAATGGCAACGGGCCCGCGCTTTTCTTCATGCTCGCATCGCAACGCGCTAAAACTTGCCAGGCGACCCTTCACTCCTTCTTCCAATCATCACCCAATTTGATCCCGAAGGCCGGCAACAGCCGCCGATGAACAAGAATGATGAAGAAGGCCAGGCCCAGGGCAATACCAAAGGCGGCCAGGGTCGCGGCCACATCCTGCATCACATCGGGCGCAAACACGAGCAACAGCGCAAGCACGAGCATGATCAGACCGCCGATCAATTTCAGGTAACGACCATGGCTTTCCTCGAACCTGTCCATTCGCAGGCTGATCAAGGCGATGAAAAAGATCACCAGTTCGATGCTCAGATAGACCACCAGATAGATCAGCAACAGCCAGGCAAAGTAAGGCCAACCAACGTCGTGACTGGCTACCAGGCTGCTCCAGATGACCGGGAAGCCGGCCGTGCATGGCAGCTCGATCAGGGCGATCCCGGCCGCCATCAGTGCCGTGGCCCCGATCAGCGCCGGCAGCGACCGCCCTTCCTTCAGCAATGCCCGCATGTTTTTGAACATGCCAGGTTTGTGCTTGTCATCGATGGTGAAGGAAATCCCGCGCTTGAACCAGAAATAGTCCTTGATATTGACGATGGCGAAAACCAGCGCGAAGGCCGCGACCAGCCAGTAAACCCACTGCAGGTAGGCAAGAAAGTGCAGCACGCTGAAAACACCGGTAATGAAAACACCATACAGCGCCGCGGTCACAGTCAGAAAGGTCAGCCCGACAATCAGCACGCGCCGGCGCGAACGCGAGTGCACCACCAGCGCTAACAGTATGGTCAACACCCATAGTGAGCAGGGATTGAATCCATCCACGAAGGCGATCACGAACGTAGCCACGGCCAGGGGCTGCACGGCGAGATCAACCTGCCCCAGCAGCGGCAGGCGCAAGGTACTGTCTGCTGGCCTGTCACGTCTGGCCAGCACAGGTTCGTCTGTAAGCAGCCGAGAGTCCGGACAGTCTCGTTGCAGGCAAGCAGCAACATGGGATGAGATGGCGGCACGTATTGCCGGGCTGTCACCCACCCAGGCCCGGCCACCGACAAAGACAGCGGGCACCGATCCGGCATCGACACCATGGGTTCTGGCCATGGCACGAAAAAGCCCGTGGTGATCGCGCGTGGCGCTTACTTCAAAACGCTGAAACTCCACGGCCGATTCAGCATCGGCCAGGTTTTCAAGGAATGGCTCCTGGGCTTTGCAGTGCGGGCAACGATCGCTGGAAAACATGTAAATGACCAGCGGCTCGCCGGCCCAACCGGATACCGGCAGTAGGAGAACCCAGCAAAGCAGCCAGGGAAAAATCGCGCGTTTCATCCCAGTCGCGCGCGCCCCCAGGCGCCGAGTAGCAGCAAGGCACTCAATACCAACAGCGGATAAAGCGTCGATGCCTGAATGACATTGCCTGTTTCCACCGCATCCGCCAGACCGTGCACCGCCGTAGCATAGACACCCCATTTCACCGTCAACCCGACTACAGCCGAGATCGTGAACGCCAACAGGGGCAGGAGCAGCAAACCACCAGCGAAGTTGATCACCGAGTGCGGAAACCCGGGAAGAATGCGCAGGGCGGTCTGGGTCATGATGCCGCCTCGATTTTCGAGCAGAGTGACAACCTTTCCGGGGAAACCACTGGGCTCCCAGTCACCGCGCATGCGCCGGCTCAAGGCATAGGCACCCAGGGCACCAAGCACGCTACCCAGCACCATCAGGACAGTCGCTACCAGCGGCGGCTGGAATGGCGCGATCAGCCACAGCCCGAAGCTGCCAGGCAAGCCGAAAGCAAACAGCAGAATCATCGCCAGCACGATCGCGGCGACAATCAGGGGGTTGGCAGACGCTGCCCGGCCCCAGCTTAGTAACTCTTCCAGACTGAATGGCTGCCAGATGGAAACCAGGGCGCCGATCAGGATAAGGGCCGGCAAAATCCACAGCTTGCGGGCCAGATCCCGGGCGGGATCCCGTTTTGTCAATTCGCTCATCAGTCAGTCGCCGCGCCCCTGCTCGCCTGAAAGCTCTCGACCAGCTCTTTCTGGATATTGCCCGGGACCGCCTCATAGTGAGAAAAAGCCAGGGTATATCGGCCTTCACCACCGCTAAGGCTCTTCAACTCGGTCGGAAACTCGGTCAGAACGGAAAGCGGCACGGCTGCCTGGATGACGGCGAAACCGCCTCGCAGGCTATCGGTGCCCTGAATGCGAGCCCGCTTGGCGGCCAGCGAACCGGTGACATCGCCCATCACGGCATCCGGCACGGTGACCTCCAGCTCGACGATGGGCTCCAGCACCTGGGGGCCGGCATTCTCGATGGCATCCAGAAAAGCCTTTCGACCGGCCACGACAAAAGCGATTTCCTTGGAGTCAACCGGGTGGTGCTTGCCGTCGTAAACAACAACCTCGATATCCTGCAGTCCGTAACCGGCAATGGCGCCTTCTCCCATTAATTGACGCACGCCTTTTTCCACGGCGGGAATCAAATTGCCTGGAATCGCGCCGCCGACGACTTCGCTCTTGAAACTGAAGCCCTCGCCTCGTCCCATCGGACGAACGCGAAGATACACCTCGCCGAACTGACCCGCGCCACCGGTCTGCTTCTTGTGTCGATGATGCCCTTCTGCCTGGCGGGTGATCGTTTCCCGATAGGCAATCCGCGGTGGACGCGTATCCACATCCACGTTGTAGCGCCCCTTCATGCGCTCGAGCATGATGCGCAGGTGCATTTCCCCCAACCCGCGCATCACTGTTTCATTCAGTTCCTGATTGTGCTCGACCTGAAAGCACGGGTCCTCTTCACTCAAGCGGGTCAGTGCCATGGCCAGCTTCTGCTCCTGGCCCCGTGCCTGGGCCTCCACCGCCAGCCCGAACATGGGCTGAGGAAAATCGATCGGCTTGAGGTAGTAGTGATCTTCGTCGTGATTGTCGTGGAGGATGTCGTCGTAGTGGATATCGTCCACTTTTGCCAGAGCACAGATAGCCCCCGGCCCGGCCTGCTCGACCTCGATGTGTTCCTTGCCGTGCATGCGATACAGGTGGGGAACCTTCAGCGCCTTGCGCCCCTCACCGATGAACAGCTGGGTATCTTTGGTAATCGTGCCCTGGTGAACCCGAAATACACTGAGCTTGCCGGCATAGGGATCATTGGTGATCTTGAACACATGCGCCAGGACGTGGGCTTCCGGATCCGGGCTGCAAGTAACCCGCTCATCGTCCGGCGCCCGACGAAACGGCGGCGGGTTGCCTTCGAGCGGGTTCGGCAGCAGACGTTTGCAGAACTTCAGAAACTCACCGCAGCCGGCACCCGTGCGCGCCGAGGTGAAACAGATCGGCACCAGGTGCCCCTGGCGCAATGCCTTTTCAAAGGCATCATGCAGGGCGTCTCCCGGAACTTCCTCGCCGTCCAGGTAGGCCGCCATCAAGTCTTCATCCACTTCCACCACCTGATCGAGAATTTCGGTGTGCGCATCGGCCACGGAGAAGATATCGGTGTCACCATCACTTTTGAAGAAACAATCGCGGACCGTTTCGAAATTCTGGGTAGGCAGATTGATGGGCAGGCATTGCGGCCCGAATTCCTCGCGGATCTCTCGCACCAGTGCCTCGAGGTCAATCTCTTCAGCGTCAATTCGATTGATGACGATGATGCGGCACAACCTTCGCTGGCGCGCACGCCGCATCAAGCGCCGGGTCGACATCTCGATACCACTGGCGGCATTGATGACGATCGCAGCGGTCTCCACCGCACTCATCGCAGCCAGGGCCTGACCACGAAAGTCAGGATCACCTGGAGTATCAATCACGTTCAGGTGAACATCCTCATAGTCAATAGAAGCGATGGCCGAGTTCAGGGAGTGCTGGTAAGACTTCTCCAGCGGATCAAAATCCGACAGCGTCGATCCGCGCTCGATGGTGCCCGCCTCGCCCAGCACGCCGGCTTTGACCATCAGGGTCTCCAGCAGGCAGGTCTTCCCAGAACCGGCGTGACCCAAAAGGGCGATATTTCGGATCTGCGTTGTTGCAGTTGCGGCCATGAGCGTTCTCCTCGAATATTTGAATCCCCGCCGCCATCCTAATCCATGCCCGGCAACAGCGGCAAACCCTTGGCCCGAACAATTCTTCAATTGTTCGGGCTGGGGACATGCCGGGTTCAGACAGGGTTCATCGCCGGCAGCTTAATCTGATCCTGCATGTTCCGGATGGACCTTTGGATTGAGGAGAAAGCAATGAAATATCGCACGACATTGTTTGCCAGCGCCCTGATGCTTGCAGGAGTGGCCCAGGCCGGCAGCATCCAGTACCACTACGCCCCCGTGATCAGCGTCACGGCGGAATATGAAACCGTCCGCAAGCCAGTCAATCGCGAAGTCTGCTGGGAAGAACAGCGCTACCAGCGCGTCGAAACACGCAGAAGCTCTGCCACCCCGACTATCGTTGGCGCAATCATTGGTGGTGTCATCGGCAATCAGTTTGGCGGTGGCAGCGGCAACCGGGCTGCAACCGCCGCCGGCGCCGCGCTCGGTGGCTCGATTGGTCGCGATGCCGCTCGCCAGTCTCGTGGGCCCGACAAATATTACCCGGTCAGCCAAGAGCGCTGCACGGTGCAACGCGAATTCATCGAGGAAAACCGCATCTCGGGATATCGCATCAGCTACGAATACGATGGTCGGGTGTATCACACCCGGATGGACCAGCACCCCGGCGACCGGATCAGACTGAGGGTGGCTGTCACACCGGCGCCCTGAGTCCGCCTTGGAGCAAAAACCAGCAACCACAACCCCGCCCAACGGGCGGGGTTTTGCGTGACCGGCACGACAGGCAAGGCTTCAATGGCACAGATCCTGCAGAAGAAAGTCAAGTGAATTGAAAGAAGCGCGGGGGCAAGACTGGCATGTCTGGCCGGCACCTTAGAGAAAATCCAGTCAGCGACGGGTACCTGGATCCGTTGGAGATCAATGTGCGCACCTGCAACGTGCTGCTTCGGTTGATGTCCGGCATGCTCCTTACCCTGACTGGCATTCTGCTGGGTTTGTTCGTCCCTGCGGTGGTGATGGCTGCTGCCGATAATTCGCAATCAGCGACGATATGGCCATGGGCCCTGACAACCCTGCTTGTAGCCCTGGCCATCGGGCTGATTCTGGCTTTCCGGCGGACGCATGGTGACCGAAACGGGCAGACAAGCCGACAGAAAGTGTCAACAACGCCCCCAACGACCGGATCGCAGCAGGATTCAGATATTGCCAGCCTTTCCGAGGACTCACTGGCGAGATTGCTGGACCAGCACATTCAGCGCTGCGCTGCTCAGTCTGCTCCCTTGGCAGTGATAGCAGTGAGGGCCGACCACAACGAAGAGCAGCACCGTTCGATCCTGGCCCGGTCACTGCGCGGCCTGGCAAAATCCCGCGGTGCGCGGCTGGTCCAATTCCCCCCCGGCAGTGTGGTTGTGCTAGCCCCCAGTCAGAACCGCGACGAGGCCTTTCGCCTGGCTGAAGAACTGCACCAAAGCGTGATCAGCATGGCGCTGCCCTCTGATCACAATTCGCTGGGCGTGGTCACGCCGAGCATAGGCATGGTCGCTCTACTGCCGACTTGCCAGACCTCGGCGGCCAAGCTGCTCGATCGTGTTGAACAGGCCCTTGAAAAAGCCACCGGCGCGGGCGGCAACCGAATCGAGGCCTGGACTCACTGAGCCCGCTTCAGCGGCGCTTGTCCAGCACCATCATGCTGAGACGCGCATCCGCCACCAGCCGACCGGCCTCGTCCCGGATGCGAATTTCCCACAGATGACTGGTCCGCCCCAGATGTAGCGGCTCGGCCCGGGCGGTGACGCTGCCCTCACGCATGCCACGCAAGTGGTTGACCGACAACGCCGTACCGACCACGCTTTGGCTTCCGATATCGACCCGAAGCGCAGATGCAGCACTACCGACCGACTCTGCCAAGGCAGCGGTCGCCCCACCGTGCAGCAAGCCCATTGGCTGGTGCACGGTCGGCGATACCGGCATGGTCGCCTCGAGAAAGTCCGGGCCAATCGCACTGTAGCGAATATCCAGCACTTCCATCAGGGTGTTGCGACTGCTCTGGTTAAGGCGTTCCAACATCGTCGACTGCTCGGTCGGGTTCATCAATGATCGGCTCCAACGGCATGTGCGCGCAGCTGGTCAAGGCTGGCGTATTCCAGCGCGCGTTCATGCGTAGCGGACAGGACCACGCGCGGGGCGCAGTCGGCCTGCAAGGCCTCACGCCACCTTGGCGCGCAAAGGCACCAGTGATCACCGGGGCGCAGGCCGGGGAAGCCGAATTCCGGCCTGGCTGTGCTCAGATCATTGCCGCGACTGGCACTGAAGGCCAGGAACTTTTCGGTCATGACCGCGCAAACAGTGTGACTGCCCGCGTCCTCTTCCGAGGTATTGCAGCACCCGTCGCGAAAAAAGCCGGTCATCGGCTGCATGCTGCACGGCAGCAAAGGCTCTCCGAACACATTACGGCTGGTTACCATGTCAGACATGATGCCCCCTCAGTCAAGCCGGTAGTCGATGCGGTGATCAGGCGCATCTCCACCCTCGCCCTTCAGGTAATGATCCATCCAGCGCATCAGACGCAAGCTGTAATCCCACCGAGTAGCGGCACGCTGGTTGCCGTGTCCTTCACCCCGATACAACACCAGACGCACGGGCGGCGGGTTTTCCTGCAAGGTCAGGAATCGATACAAGATTCTTGACTGGGTCGGGTCAACCCGCGGATCGGCATCACCATGCAGAATCAGAATAGGCGTCTGGGCGCGATGGGCAAAGAAGATAGGGCTGGCCTGAACGAACAGGTCCCAGTTCTCCCAGGGCCAGGTCAGGTAGTGGACCAGATACAGTTCCTCCGGAATGTCCGAGGTACCAATCATCGAAATCTTGTCGGAAATACCCACGTTCATGACTGCGGCCGCGAAGCGCTCCGAGTAGTAGGTGGCACCCCAGGCAGAGGCATATCCACCGTAGGATCCCCCGGTAATGCCGACCCGGTCAGCATCGACCAGGCCAAGCCCGATCAGGTAATCAACGCCATCGACCAGATCCTGGAACTCCTCCTTTGCTGGTCGCCCCTGCGAAGTCAGCGCAAACTCCACCCCACGCCCCGTGCTGCCACGGTAATTGGGATAAAACATGAAATAGCCTTCGGCCGCAGCGTGCTGGGCCGGCAGGTTATAGCTGGTCAGCCAACCGTTGGAATAATGCGCCTCCGGCCCACCATGCACGGCCAGGATCAGCGGGTAACGCTGCCCTTCCTCGTAATCCAGTGGCCAGAAGAGCAGTCCCTCGATCTCTAGTCCGTCCTGCGCCGGATAGGTCACCACCTGCTGCCTAGCCAGTCGGACATCGCTGAGCCAGGGGTTGGAATCCGTCAGACGCTCCGGCTCCAGGTTTCGACCGGACAAGGCATAGACCTCACGCGGATGCTCGGGGGTCGAGACGCCAAACACCAGCCGGCCATCGTTGGCCACGCTGATCGATTCAAAAATCAGACCATCGCGCTGGAGCAGAGTGACCTGGTTGCGGCCGCGGACGTCGATCTGACCAAGCCTGGCCTCGACGCCCTCGTAGCTGATAAAAACCATTTCACCGGCTTCCCGCCAGTCAACATGCCAGACATGGCCCTCCAAGTCTGGCAGCAGGTTACGCCATTCACCCCCGTCAGAGCCGGCTACCATCAAGCGACCCTCGCGCGTATCGTGGACGCTGTCTGTGGCAATGAAGGCCAGGTTCGCGCCATCCGGGCTCCATGCCATCTGGCCGAGCTTGCCCGGATTGTCGATCCGGCCGAGTTCAGCACCGTCCGGCGAAACAATGTGAATCCGCTGGAACATCAAGGTATCGTCAACCAGCTGTCGGGGAGTCACTTTAAGGGCCAGTCGATCACCAGCCGGTGACCACTGCACTTCCTGTACCGACCCCTCGAGCTCGATCATTTCCGGCTCGGCGCTATCGTCACTCAAGTCCAGAATCCAGAGTCGGCGCGGGCGCCAGTCCTCTTCAAAAATGATCTGGTTGAAGCCCATGTCGGCCAGGCGCCGTGACTCCTCATCCTGCGGTTCGGTGGCGACCAGCGCAACCCGCTTGCCATCCGGACTGAAGCTGTAGTTCGCCACACCGGTCTCCAGGCTGGTACGACGAACTGCCTCACCGCCGGCAACCGGAATGGTATAGAGCTGGCGCTGGCTGTCGTCGCCACGACGGGCCAGGAACGAGATCGACTGATTGTCTGGTGTCCAGCCGATGGCCGCGACATTCACCTGACCGCTGATGAACGGGCGGCTGCTGCCGCCGGGACCCAACAGATGCAACTCTGTCCAGGCCGGTCCGTCATCCTCGCGCTGGATGTCGCGGGGCACAATTCGGGTGTAGGCGATCCGGCGCCCGTCCGGGCTGACCGCCACCTGGCCGACCGAGCGCATCTTTGCAATCTGCTCCAGGGTCATGCCCTGCTCGGCAATGACTGTCACCGGCAGCAACAGCACCAGGGCCAGCACCAAAAATCTAACCATCATCCCTTCTCTCCTGTGCATCATTTTTTTTGAATACTTGCCGACGTGCAATCATCTATTCGGTCGCCAACCTCTCCCCGAACCTCGACATACCATTAACGCGGCAATCGAATAGATTGCCGGATCAATAGTACCAAGCCGTCCCCGGGCGGGGGATTGCGCTGAAGGCCTCGCCATGGCGTCGAACTGAAGCGTAATTCCCCGCCCAGGGACGGCGACCCCAGCCGGAACAAAGCCACCGTGCGACATTGGGAACTGAATCCAACAGGTCTTCACAAACCTCGCTGCCGGCTAAGATAGCAGATCGTTCGGTAGCATCTTTCCTGGATTCAGGATGCCGTCAGGATCGAACTGGCGCTTGATCGCTGCCATCATCGCCAACTCCTCGACACTTCTGCTCCAGCCCAGGTCGTCGCGCTTGAGCAGGCCGACACCATGCTCGGCCGACACGCTGCCACCGTGGCGCTGCACCAGCTCGAACACCTTTGGACTCAGAGCCTTGCCGGCGCGGTGGAAATCATCGATCGACCAGTCTGGTGGCCGCAGCACGTTCATGTGCAAGTTGCCATCGCCGATATGGCCAAACCAGACAACCTCGAAATCGGGGTAGTGCGCGGCGACCAGGCCCTGCAGGTCGCGCAAAAAGGCGGAAACCCGGCTGATTCGCACCGATAAATCATTCTTGTAAGGCGTCCGCGGCGCAAGCGATTCGCTGATCGCCTCGCGCCAGTGCCACAGCGCGGCTGCCTGCGCCCCTGACTGGCTGATCGTGCCGTCGAGCAAGTGCCCTGCCTCGACCAGCTGCTCGAACAGCCCCAGCGCAAGGTCCTGGCTGGACTGATCCGGGTCGTCGAACTCCACCACGGCATACACCGGGCAGGCTTCATCCAGCAGAAAGCGATGACCGCTGGCCGCGCTGACATGATCTACCGACGCCTGATCGAAAAATTCAAAGGCTGACAGCGTCAGCTCTCGCCGCAGTCGGTCGAAGCTCGGCATCACCGCGTCCAGGCCGGAAAAGCCCAGCAGCAGCACTGACTGCTCGGGTGCGGGCCGGGTCAGCGCCATGGTGGCCTCGGTGATGATACCCAGCACCCCTTCGCTGCCCACCATCAAGTGGCGCAGATCCAGTCCGGTATTGTTCTTGATCAGCCCCTGGTTGAGCTTCAGAACCTCTCCACGGCCGGTGACCACGGTCAGACCGGTCACCCAGTCTCGGGTCATGCCGTAGCGCAGTACGCGAATACCGCCGGCATTGGTGGCGATACTGCCACCCACCTGGCTGGAACCG
The DNA here is from genome assembly GCA_007119095.1 of Wenzhouxiangella sp. Taxonomy (GTDB): domain Bacteria; phylum Pseudomonadota; class Gammaproteobacteria; order Xanthomonadales; family Wenzhouxiangellaceae; genus Wenzhouxiangella. Next base: position 15,466 of record SKQI01000017.1, read on the forward strand.
GCCGCGGCCCAATCGACCGGGTAAAGCCAACCGGCTTCTGCGGCCAGCCGCTGCAGTTCACCGACCGACATGCCCGCCTGGACGGTCAGACTGGGCTCGAAGGGATCATGGTCCAATTGCTGACGCATCCGATCCAGGGAGACGACGACTTCACCAGCAGCCGCGACGGCGCCTCCGGACAGGCCAGTGCGACCGCCGCTGGGTACCAGCGCCGTGCCGGTATGGCGAGCCCACTGGACCAGCTCGACCACCTCCTCGCTACTGCGCGGGAAGGCTATCGCCTTTGGATTGGGCGGCCAGAACCGCGTCCAGTCCTGGCCGTAGTGAACCAGGCTGTCAGGGTCTTCGGAAAATTCGATCGGCGGTAAAGAGCTCATATCGACTCATTCGGAAACGGAACATTGCATAATGCGTGCTTTGAAAACGAGCAGCCGCC
>SKQI01000002.1 GCA_007119095.1 Wenzhouxiangella sp.
GGATCAGGGTGGTCTCGGCGCGGCTGTCGTTGTAGAAGCTGTACAGGGACTCGAACTCGAACTGCTCCTGGTTGGCCTGCAAATAGGCTTCGATCAAGTCGACGGCTTCGCGCACCTTGTCAAGGGTATGGGACCATACGGCCGACTGAGGAAAATCCGCTGTGCGGACAATAGACTAGCGAGGGCGCGCGTATGTTCATGAATTGTCCAGGCTAGAGGCCTGTCTTCTCGCGCATGAGTGCGGGGAATGCCTGGGAAACGCAACCACCTCTACATCCAATGACAATCACGGCGGTCATTCCGACCGTGTCGCGAAAAAGACCGAAAGACGTTACTAAACCTCGAAGCTACCGCACTTTCGTTGATAGCCCAATCAACTGGCGAGTGGCACCCATAAACGAGGGAGAAGTAAGCGATGAACGGTCTCAAACGATTTTTTTCACCAGCAAACCCTGCCTTTCGCAGGCACCCTGCCGCGGGCTGCGCGCTGCTAATGCTCATCAGCATCGGCACGGTCACACCGGTAGCCGCTGAGGAGAGGCCTTGTCAGATCAGCGAACGTCCGGATGGAACGCTGTCAGTGCAGGAACCAGTCCGTGACCGAGTCAGAGGCGGACGTGGCAGAACCAGAGAAAGGGCCTACATCACGCCGCCTCTCGAGCACGACCGGCTGCAGTTGCGCCTGGAGCGCACTGACAATACCAACGATGGGTCCCTCACGATTTGCGTCTACGACAACGACATCAACCAGGCCACGCAGGTACGTGTAACTCAGGAGCAGGTCTGGGCTTCCAACATTCTAAGCCTCACGCAAGGCGTTGTCGGAGAATCCGTGGAGACTCCAGTGCTTGAAGACATGCGAGGGCGCCGTCTGCTGGTTCAGGTATCAACGCCTCGGAGCGAAAGACGGCGGTCGTTTTCCTATCGTCTCAGCCTGCAGCCAGCCTCGGCAGACGGAGATGCGCATGGCGAATTATCCCCAGAACACTCGGCTGAACTTTGCAAGACCGCTGAATCCAGACTGCCCTTGCCGTACGCAACGCTGAATCGGATCGAAGCGCTTTATCCTCACGAACAGCAGTATCACAATCCCATGCCGCTGAATGCCGAACAGGTGCGTGTCGAGCTTGAACCGGGCGCAGGCACTCGGGAGCGTCGACGCAGCCGCGGTGGAATATTGATCATCTGCGCCGAACGTGGAGCTGACCACCCACAGGGCGCTGGAAAATCTGTCCGCGCTATCGTTTCCCTACCCAGCGGTCGCGATTTCAGCAGGGACCACCCCATCACGCATATGTTGGACGGCTTTTATCAAGCCGGCATCATCGTCAATGTGTTGCCGGCACCTTATGAAAGTTCAAGACGCAGTCGCTGGGCTTCGCGCATTGCGAGAGGCGGGTTTATCGCCAGTGGCACCATCTTTACCGCCGGCGTGGGCGCTTACACCGCCGGCGGAGTCGCCGTGGCAGAGCATCTTGTCAGATCGCGTTCAAGCGCTGCCGAAGAAGACAGCAAGTATCCGCTGGTGATGCGGCTTCGTGTGGAACCAATCCCCGGAACCCGCCCAACTCAAGAGGTAGCCGCCTCAGCGGATCCTGAGCCAGAACCACAGTCAGAAACTACCGGTTCTGCAGATGTGATGCTTGAGCGAATGCGCAGGCGAGCGGAAGCCAGGGCGCGTGACGAACAACAAGCATCCGAGCCGGAGGCGAGAGCACCCGCCGAGCGACGCGCACAACAGAGGGCTCTGCGACAGCCTGGCGCAACCATTGCCAGAGACGAACGACGCAGCCCTGCCCCGGCAGCACAGCAGGGTTTTTCTGAAGACTGCATTCGTTTCAACCCGCGCAACCTGGAAGTGCAAGCGTTTGGCAACGGTGCCCGCTTGCTGGATGGTTCGCACGCCTTGATGGCGTTCTCCAGCCCGAGCGATGCCAATCAGTCCCTGAAAGTCATTCAACATTACGGCTTCAATCAGTCCTGCTACGTCGGCCGACCGGGTCCCTCCATGCATTACTTCCTTGTAAACGGCAACGCACCGGAAGGTAGTATGCGCGGCGAGGACTGTCTGCCAATCAACCCGGACCAGGTCGAAGTTTCACGTGTGCAGGGAAGCTGGAGACTCCGCCAGGGCAGCCGTTCGTTGATGGATTTTGGTGATGCCGAGGACGAGGCACTTCAGGCACTATGGGTGATCCGACAGCACAATTTCACCCGAACATGCTTCGTTGCCAGGCCTGATCCGGCAATGACCTATATGCGGCGCTAATGACGCGCCCCGATACCAAAAACCGTGGAGGATGATTCAAGGCGTTCAAGCCAGTCGAAGGGTCGCGGCACTGCCGCGGCCCTTCGACCAAACTTCAGGCCTGCTCGCCAGCTTCGGATCGAGCGAAACGCCTGCGAACCGTTGCCATCTCGCGAACCTGGCTGGTCCATTGTCTGAGGCTGTCCAGCAGCACGTAGACGAAGGGCACGACGATAAGGCTGATAACGGTGGAGAAGGCCAGGCCGCCGATGGTCTTAAGACCACGGATGCGATGCCCCTCGCGCAGCCGGCCAATGGTGCGATGCAGCAGGTCTGAGAGGGTCGAAGTTGGCAGGCGCAGCAGCTGGGCCGCTGCTTTCTGCGGCATGAGTTGACAGTAACGCAGCATCAGGTATTCAAATCGGTGACTCACCCGGCTACCCGCTTCGGCCCAAGGCAGTCGTTCAGTCACCCGTCCGTGACTATCGCAGTGGATCTCGCGCGGCCAGTACATCAGCCAGATCGACCAAGGCCCGACCGGAATGTCGCGCCAGTAGCGGGGCTCAGCTCGCTGCCGAACGATGGTCCCCCGCCGGCCGCACTCCGGACAGCGGCAACCATTCTTGTAGGGCTTGACCAGCACATCAAGCCGATTGCGCCGCCGGAATGCAAGGCCTGCGCAGCGGAAACCTTTGAACTTGAGCAGCTTTGCGATAAGCTTGAAGGCGGTCATGGGGGCTCACTCCTGTGTTGTTTGTTCGCGAAAACAAAACTTTACAGGAGGCCCCATGGCCTCTCAACTCAGACGGGACCAAGCCTGAAATCCGTTGCGAGACTCGGATAGACCCTATAAATACGCTCGTTTACTGAAAGGCCATGTTCCGAGAAATGAGGTTAAATGCGGTGAAGAGCATGATACAAGGCAGCAAAGCTACTGCTTTGAGACTGATAAACCGGCGCCATGCTAGGCCTAACCATCTGTTGCTGGTTGTCATAGCCTTGTTTGCGCTTTCGAGCCATGTGTCAATTGCTTTAGCTAGCTCAGAGATCATGACGCAAGAAGAGGAGGAAGCTTTACTCTGCCAACCTCACCCGGACGATCCCTCATTGGAAGATTGGTTGGAACAAGCAATGCTTTTCGGCATTGATCCGAGTGAAAGCAGCGAATTTTTCCATCAGATCGCGGACCTGCGCCCCCAGCATTTCAGCATTTTGCTCGGGTTATCGGTTGTGAACAATGAGTCCTATCAAGTACACGACAACTCCTTTTCGATTGTCACAGCGCCGGCACGTCCAGACGCTGAGAGCATAGCCCAGCTGGCCAGAATGCTAACTGGTCATTTGGATCCGCCTGATGGAGCAGCAATTGATCTTGCATGGGCATGGGATAAAGTGCTCAGATCTAATCCGATTGATGAGGTCGGTGTAGACTGGGCCTGCGTACAATCGCAGGCCAAGAATGCCGAACAAATTTTTGTAATTATTGCCTTCGGTGAAGACGATTGCGAACGGCTTTCGATGTATGCAGACGCTGGAGAGCTACCTCCCATAGGAATTCCGACAAATCGAACAAGCTTAACGCTCGAAATCCTTGTCGGGCGAAACGCATCTATTGCAAGAACTGCACTCGCAGCTCCTGTTTTTAGAATCAAGCAAATCGGATTAGAGTGACGCCGTACCCCGCATTCCTATCGAATACAAGTCTGGAATTCCTGATCACATCTATACCTCAGCCATCGTAGCGAACCTATATGGCAGGGGTTCCGTGCGGCAAGCAACTTGGGCTGCAACTATGCTTCATCGTGTCTCGTCAAAAGCGGGTGTCCACCATCATCAATCGATGCGGATGATTGCATCGCAGGAATTGCCCTCGCCCGCACCGCGCCGGTCCACTGTCTGAGGCTGTCCAGCAGCACGTAGACAAAGGGCACGACGATCAGGCTGATGACGGTGGAGAAGGCCAGGCCGCCGATGATGGCGCGGGCCATGGGGTAGTAAGGCGGGCCACCGCCGCCGATGCGGGTCTGGCCAATGGCCAGCGGGATCATGGCCAGGATGGTGGTGGCGGCGGTCATCAGGATGGGGCGCAGGCGATCGCGTCCGCCCTGGATCACGGCGGCATCCCGAGCCATTCCTCTGCGGCGGAGGTTGTTGACGTGGTCGATCAGGACGATACCGTTGTTGACCACAATCCCCATCAGGACCAGCATGCCGATCAGGGCCATGATCGACATGTTGGTGCCGGTGATGAAGAAGAACCAGTACACGCCGACAAAGGAAAACAGGATCGAGGTGATGATCGAGACCGGGAACAGGGTGGACTCGAACAAGGCGGCCATGACGATGAAGATCAGCATCAGCGCCAGCAGCATGTTGAATAACATCTGCTGCATGGCTTCCTGGTCCTGCTGGAAGGCCTGGCCGAAGCTCCAGGAGTAGCCGGCCGGCAGATTGA
>SKQI01000035.1 GCA_007119095.1 Wenzhouxiangella sp.
CAGTGACCGACGCATTATAAAGGCTGACGTTGAGCTCGCGCTGCCAGGCCAGATCCTCACCCAGCAGCTCTGCCACGATCGTACTGATGACGCCGGCCGAGGTGACCACGACGGGACTGAGTCCAAGCGCCATTTCTCCGCGCCAGTGCGCCAGCGGCGACAGCACCCGGCTGTGGAAAGCCCGCCAGGTGCCGTTATGGTCACATTCCAGGCGCGCTTCCTGCCAGACGCTGAGCACCTCGGGAAACCAGGCCAGGAAGGTATTCAGGTAAGCTTTCGGATCGGCAAACGCCTTGTCACCGGGCGGCTCCAGGCCCAAATGAATCGCCTGGGCCAGCGCACTTTGAATCAGGCCATCAACCGTATACTCGTTCAGGGCCGGGTCAACCGTCGGCGGGGCTGCCGGCGCCAGACAATCAAGCGTCTGGTGGTGCCGCTTCAAGGTGCCACGCCAAGGACGCTGCAGGTCGGCCGGCAATTGTTCCCGCAGACGCTGCCCCAGCGCACGACTCTGACGTTGACCGAGCGGTGACAATCGGTCATAGTCCGCCGTTCCCAGGCTGGCCTGCCCGTGCCGAATCAGGTACAAACGCCCCGGCAGATGTGACGCATTCAAACCGGCCACCATTTCAAATCAAAAGGACTGACACTCATGACCCTGGAACAACTCCTCATCATTCTCTTGATAGGCGGCGTTGCCGGCTGGATTGCCGGCGTGCTGGTCAAGGGCCGAGGCCACGGCATCATTGTCAACATCGTCGTCGGCATTATCGGCGCCTTTATTGGCGGCTGGCTGTTTGCCCAGCTCGGCATCGCCCTGGGCGGGCTGATCGGCCAGCTCGCCGTGGCAACGGTGGGCGCAATTGTGTTGCTGTTGATCCTGCGGGCGCTCAAGCGCGCCGCTTGAGCGAGCAGCATAGCCGTCCTGCCGTTCAACCGATGCTGCAGGTCCCGCCGCGGCGGGCCAGATACTGCTGGTGATATTCCTCGGCCCGCCAAAAGGTGGCCGCAGGTTCAATCGAGGTAGCAATCGGCTTGCTGAATTGCCCAGCCTGGTCAAGCTCGGCGCGCACGCGCTCAGCCGTGTCGCGCTGGGCTTCATCGTGGGTAAAGACAACGCTGCGATATTGGCGCCCAACATCCGGGCCCTGGCGGTTGACCTGGGTCGGATCATGCAGCTTGAAAAACTCCCTGACCAGGCTTTCGTAGGAAATACGCTCGGGTTCGAAAATAACCTCCACGACTTCGACATGCCCGGTCTGATCGGTGCAGACCTGTTGGTAGGTAGGCTGGTCAACATGACCGCCGCTATAGCCAACCTGAGCGTCGACTACCCCGTCAAGTTCCCGGAAACGTGCCTCCACGCCCCAGAAACAACCTGCACCAAATGTCGCTTTTTCGGTCATGATGATTGCTCTCATCGCTAAACCCGGAATTGTAGACTGTGCCCTGTAAAGGCAGTTCAAGTTCCTACCAACAATCACCAAAGCATCATGAATGACGGCCCAAACAGTTTTCTCTGGCACGATTACGAAACCTTCGGTGCAGATACCCGGCGCGACCGCCCGGTCCAGTTCGCCGCCCTTCGCACCAATGCCGACCTGGCCGTTATTGGCGAGCCGACGGTCATTTACTGCCAGCCGGCAGATGATGTCCTGCCGCACCCCGATGCCTGCCTGATCACCGGTATCACGCCGCAGCTGGCTTGCGAACGCGGCCTGCCGGAGAACCAGTTTGCCGCGCGCATCCATGCTCTGATGAGTGAGCCGGGCACCTGCAGCGTCGGCTACAACAACTTCCGCTTTGACGATGAAGTCACTCGCTTCCTGTTCTGGAGAAACTTCTTCGAGCCCTATGCCCGCGAATACAGCAACGGCAACTCTCGCTTTGACCTGATTGACCTGATGCGCATGACCGCCGCCCTGCGCCCGGACGGGCTGTCATGGCCGCTGCGCGATGATGGCAGTCCAAGTTTTCGACTCGAAGACCTGGCCGCAGCCAACGGCATGGATACCAGCCGCGCGCATGATGCGCTGGCTGATGTCGAGGCGACGCTCGGACTGGCTCGACTGCTGCGGCAGCATCAACCCCGCCTGTGGGATTGGGCGCTCAGCCTTCGCCACAAGCATGTAGTCACTGGCCTACTCAACCGCGGCGAACCCCTTCTGCACAGCTCCTCGAGGCTGCCGGCCAGTCAATTTGCAACCGCGCCGGTGCTGCCAGTGGCGCCGCACCCGGATTTCGCCGGACAATGGGTCGTGTGGAATTTGAATATCGACCCGGCGCCATTCCTGGATCTTCCCGACGAAATGCTCTCGGACCTGCTCTGGACGCCCAGCGCCGATTTGCCGGAAGAAATGGAAAGGCTCCCGGTCAAACTGATCCGGGCCAATCGCTGCCCGATGATCTCGCCGCTGTCGGTTTTGAATGAAGACAGCCGCAAACGCCTGGGCATTGACATCCACGCCGTTAACGAGCACAGCGAACGCCTGCGCCGATCAGCGAGCTTCTCGGAACGGCTCGGCAAGCTGTTTTCGTCCAACCCCGCAAAAGACAATGACCCCGAACTCGCCCTTTATGACGGATTCGTCCCGCGTGGCGATCAGGCCGTGATGGCCCGCGTTCGCAGTCTGGACGCATCCGCCCTGGCCAGCCTCGGACAACCGTTTCAGGACGAACGCCTGAACACGCTGCTGTTTCGCTACCGCGCGCGGCACTTCCCGGACGCGCTGACCGACGAGGAGCGCGAAGCCTGGCAGCAATGGCGCCGCCAGCGACTGATCGACGATCCCGAACTGGCTTCAATCCGCTGGCCTGAATTCCAGCAGCGAATCAACGAGCTGAAGGGCACGCACCGCGACCGCCAAGACCTGTGGACAGCGCTGCTTGACTGGGCCCGGACATTGGGATTGCCGACCAAAAGCGAAAACGACAATTCAATGAGTTAGAAGCGACTCCTTGATTGCACTTTCAGTTGTTATACACAACTGCTTGATTCCGTTTTTGACACTTTATTGACAGCGCGGTGACGGCTGCAGTCGACAGCAAGTCTCATAACTCACTGTTTTTAATGGCTTTCATAAACTGGCCATTTTTTGCTCAATGCTTTCATGGTGAGAGGGGGTGGGCATTGACCGGGGATTGCTCACAAACTTATCCACAGCTTTTGTGGATAAACCGAAATCCCGGGATTTCCCGCACCCGGCGCCCACTCAGTTCAGGCCAAGACCTTTATTCATGCCCGAGGGCATCGGCATCAGCTCCAACTGCGCATCCGGCAATGGTTCACGCTGATGACTGGCGCTGCTGCAACGAATCGCCCGGCGTAACAGACGGTCGCTGCGCGGCGAGACAAACTCCACCACACTGCCGTCATCAAAACTCAACATCAGCACAACCGGAGGCTGGCCGTTGCGACCGGGGCGCGCGATCACACCCGCGATGCGCTTGCCCACCACTTCGTCTCTAAACTCGATGCTGCCCATTTCAGCAGACAATTCAGGCGTTGCTTCAGTTTTCATGACGGTACTCCTGTCGGGTTGCAAGTGCTTGAAAAACATTGCAACACAAGGCTTTCTCAAAACCTGAGAACCCGATTTCCTGTTTTCTCCAAGTCAAAATTCCTAGCGATTGCCGAGTTTTTTGACGGATTTCACAGAACCGCCGGATTTCTAAACTGTTGCCAACGCTGGACGAACAGCCCAGCGTCCAACAAAACACTTTCATTTATCAAACAGGAGACATCATCATGATCAAGAACATCTTTTTTGCACTGCTGCTGAGCCTTGCCCTGACCGGAATCACCATTGCCGACATGGAACCGGTGGACATCAATACCGCGAGCGTCGAGCAGCTTGCCGATACCTTGCACGGGGTCGGGGCTGCCAAGGCCGAGGCCATTGTGGCCTACCGCGAAGAGCACGGCCCCTTCAGCCATATCGATGAGCTGGTCAATGTTCGCGGCATCGGTCTGCGCACGGTTGATCACAATCGCGATCGGATCGCGCTGGAGGCTGGCGACAGCGACTGATCAGGTTGCAAGCAACCAAAAGGCCCGGCCGTCTGACAACGGCCGGGCCTTTGTTTTTGAAACCGGTTCAGTCCGGCAGCGGCAACCGCGAGGCGAATGCGTGGGCCAAGGTGGAGCGATCGGTATGTTCCAGCTCGCCGCCCAGAGGCACCCCCTGGGCCAGACGGCTGATACCAACGCCGTGACGCCTGGCCATTTCCTGCAGGTAGTAGGCCGTGGCTTCCCCCTCAACCGTGGTGTTGGTTGCAATGATCAACTCCTCGATCGACTCGCTGCCCAGACGACGTTCGAGCAGATCCAGCCCCAACTCTTCAGGACCGATCCCGTCGAGCGGCGACAAGCGCCCCAACAGCACGAAGTAGCGCCCCTGAAAACCCGTCGCCGCTTCGATCGCCAGCACATCAGCGGGACTTTCAACCACGCACAGCGTCGCCCCCGATCGCTGCGGGTTGCTGCACACGCGGCACAGTTCATCTGCGGTGAAATTACGGCAAAGCCGGCAGCGCCGGATATCGCGCATGGCGGTCGCCAGAGCCTCGGCGAGGCGCTGACCGCCCTGCCGATCCCGCTCCAGCAGATGCATGGCCATGCGCTGGGCGGTTCGCGCACCCACGCCAGGCAGACAGCGAAGCGTATCGAGCAAGTCCTCGAGTGGGTCGCGAGCCACGCCTGCAGCCCGGGTCAGGGCAAGGTGAAACCGGGCGGCAGCGGCATACCGCCGGCCAGTCCGCTCATCTTTTCCTGGGTGGCCTGCTGGATACGGTTGACCGCATCATTGACCGCCGCTGCGACGAGATCTTCGATCATCTCCCGATCATCAGCAATATCAGGGTCGATGCTGACCTTTCTGACCTCGTGGCGGCCGTTCATGGTCACTTCAACCAGGCCACCGCCGGCCTGGCCAGTCACTTCAAGACCAGCCAGCTCTTCCTGGGCCTTCTTCAGATTTTCCTGGACTTTCTGCGCTTGCTGCATCAGCTGGGCAATATTGCCTTTCAACATGATCAATGACTCCGGGTCTGATTTGGACGGATGGACTCTCGCAGAACTTCGGCACCAAATCGATCGCAAAGTTTGCGGACCAGCGGATCGTCTTCGATGGCAGCCTCCGCCTGACGCTGGGAATTATCGGCCTGCACCTGGGCCTGGTGGGCGGGCGTATCGAGCTGCTGGTCGCTGACCCCGCGCACGCTCAAGCGGACCTTACCGCCAAGGTATTCGGCCAGGCTGCGCTCCAGGCTGTCCTTGATCGACGAAGTCACCATGACCATGTCGTCGACAGCCGCACTGCAGTGCACGTCAGGCTCGTCGGCCCGCTGAAGCACCAGCAAGCCGGCCACCATGCGGGCCGATCCGGTCGCGTTCATCCGCTCAACCACCTCGGCCCAGTTGTCCGGGTTGATAGGGCGGTCCTTGCGCCAACCGACATCTGTTCGCCCGGCCGCCGAATCCGGCACGGCAGGATCAGCATTCGTCTGTTTGGGCGGTTCTGATCGCTGCGGAATTGGCGCCTTCACCTCTTCGGCGAGCGATTGTCTGGCCGCAGTTATCCCCCTGGTGGCCGCCTGCTCCGACTGACCACGCCCAGCCGGGCGGTCGTTGCCGCCCGTGCCGTCACTGGCTGGGCGGAAGGCCAGCATTCGCAAGATAGTCATCTCGCAACCGGTGCGCGCATTGGGCGCAAGCTCCAGATCACGGCGACCGGTGATGGCAATCTGGTAATACAGCTGCAGGTCCTCGGGGTCAAAGCGCGCAGCCAGATCGACCAGCGTATCCCAGTCGGTGCGGGTATCGTCGCGGTAATCCGGCAGTGTCTGAATCAGCGCAACGCGATGCAGGGTCTCGGCCAGATCCAACAGCAACTGGCCCAGATCGCGGGCCTGGGCAAACACCTCGGCAACAATGGCCATGGCGCGCTTGGCATCAAGTTCGGACAGCGCTTCGGACAGTTCATGGACATGGCGACGCTCGACGCTGCCGAGCATGTCACGCACTTCCGCTTCCAGCAGTCGGTTTCCTCCGGCCAGCGCCTGATCGAGCAGGCTGAGCCCATCACGCATGCTGCCGTCTGCCGCGCGTGCCAGCAAGGACAAGGCTTCCGGTTCGAAATCCAGCTGCTCGGCTTCGAGAATTCTGGACATCTGGGCAGAAATTTCATCCGGACTCAAGCGGCGCAGATTGAACTGCAGGCAGCGAGACAGGATCGTGACCGGGATTTTTTGCGGATCAGTCGTCGCGAGGACAAACTTGACGTGGTCCGGCGGCTCTTCCAGCGTTTTCAGCAAGGCGTTGAAGCTGTGCGTGGACAGCATATGAACCTCGTCAATCAGATACACCTTGTAGCGACCCTGGGCCGGCGCATACTGCACGTTATCCAGAATCTCGCGGGTGTCATCAACGCGGGTTCGGGAGGCCGCGTCAATCTCGAGAAGATCGACAAACCTGCCTTCATCAATGGCCACGCAGTGTTCGCAGACACCACAAGGCTCGGCGCTGACCCCCTCCAGGCAGTTCAGTGACTTGGCAAGAATCCGGGCGATCGTCGTCTTGCCCACGCCACGGGTGCCTGTGAACAGAAAGGCATGGTGAACGCGTCCCTCGGCCAGCGAATTGGCCAATACCTTGACCACGTGGGCCTGGCCGACCAATTCAGCAAAGTTCCTGGGGCGCCATTTTCTGGCAAGTACCTGATAACTCACGTGGAATCAATCTCCGAAGAAGGCATTTCATGTAGCCCGCCGGGTGCGCAGTTGCGAGCCTCTTGCAGTGTACACGATGCCCCGCCAGGATCTGAGATGCTGAGCTATAATACGCGGCTGGTGGCTTCTTCTGGTCTTCCCACACTGAGCACGCCGTGAACCCCGTCAGGCCCGGAAGGGAGCAGCGGCAACGGCTTGGTCAGGTGCTGGGGTCGGGCTGGAAGGAGCCACCTTCCATTTCAGCAAGCCCTCAAGTTTGACCTCACTAGCAATATAAAGCCGCGTACGGCTTTATCCATTCTCTTGGCAATTTACGACCAAAGTCGTAATTTCATTTGTGTGACACAGCTCACAAAACTGAAAATTAATCGTGGATTGTGCTGGAAATTCCCACCGAGAAATGGTTATAACCCCCGGGTCGCTTTTCCAGGCCACCGAAGAAAAAAGCGGAAAGTTGGAAGTTTGGGACATGTAGGGATCGTTTTGACCGACCGCAAGATGACAGTGGCGACCAGGTGACAAAAAGATGCCGGAGCGGCGTTTTGCCTCCCGGCCAGCCAATCAAGGGGACCAGCAGGAATATATGGGAGAAACACCTAAGATGCACCTGAAGAAGCTTTCCTTCACCCTCCTTGGCGCAGCTCTGCTCGCCGTCAACCTCTCCATCTCAGCCTCCACCGACTTCGGAAGCTCGCACAACGCCACCGAAGCCGTTCAGTTCCACCGAGCCCAATTCCCGATCGAAGGTCAATACATTGTCGTACTTCGTGATGACGTTGCCAGCCTGGCAACCGAACGCAGCAGTTCGGCACCTGCGATCGCCCAGGTCGCTTCGACCATGTCTCGCGAACACGGCATCAGCGTTGAACAAACTTTTGATCATGTGCTGCGTGGCTTCACCGTCCAGGCGAACGAACGCCAAATTCGGCAGATGATGAACGATGATCGCATTGCCTTCATTGAACAGGATGGCATCGTCACCATTTCGCAGACGACACAGCCGAACGCTACCTGGGGCCTGGATCGAGTCGACCAGCGCGACCTGCCCCTGGACGGCAACTACATCTACGACACCACTGCGGCTGGCGTCTATACCTACATCGTTGATACCGGTGTTCGTCCCAATCATGTCGATTTCGGCAACCGGGTCTTGAGCGGTTTCACCTCGATCAACGACGGTCGCGGTTCGAATGACTGTAATGGTCACGGCACCCACGTCGCCGGCACTGTGGCTGGTTCGACCTGGGGCGTTGCCAAGGGCGCGTTCATCGTGCCGGTTCGCGTGCTTGGTTGCACCGGCGGCGGCACCAACTCCGGCGTCATTGCCGGCATGGACTGGATTGCCGCCAACCACACAAAGCCGGCCGTGGCCAACATGTCTTTGGGCGGTGGGGCATCGACCGCGACGGATAATGCCGTGACCAACATGCGCAATGCCGGCGTTACCGTCGTCGTTGCCGCCGGCAACGAAAACCAGAACGCGTGCAACGTTTCCCCGGCGCGCTCCGGCAACGCAATCACCGTCGGATCAACAACCAGCAACGATTCACGCTCGAACTTCTCCAACTGGGGAAGCTGCGTCGATATCTTCGCCCCGGGATCGTCCATCACCGCCCCCTGGCACACCAGCAACACGGCGACCAACACCATTTCCGGCACATCCATGGCCGCCCCGCACGTTGCAGGTATCGCAGCACTGTTCCTGGCCAACAACCCCAACGCCACGCCCGCGCAGGTTGAGAACGCCATTAACAACAACGCCAGCACCGGCAAGCTCAGCGGCTTGAACGGTTCGCCGAACCGGCTGGCTTACTCGCGCTTCGGCAGCGGCGGTTCTGATCCGGATCCCGAACCGGACGTCATTGAACTGGAAAACGGTGTTGCCGTGGGCAACCTGTCCGGCGCGCAGGGCTCTGAGCGTTTCTTCACTATCGATGTGCCCGATGGCGCAACCGACCTGGTCATCCAGATCAGCGGCGGTTCCGGCGATGCTGACTTGTACGTGCGCCGCGGCGCTGCACCTACCCAGTCAACCTATGACTGCCGCCCGTACCTGAACGGCAACAACGAAACCTGCACTTTCGCAAGCCCGCAGGCCGGCACCTACCACATCATGCTGCACGCCTGGGCTGCCTACTCCGGTGTCACCCTGGTGGCCAGCTTCGAAGAGCCGGCCAGCAACAACGAACTGGAAAACGGTCAAACCATCACCGGCTTGTCGGGTGGCCAGGGTTCCGAGCAGTTCTTCACCATCGAAGTTCCGAGCAACGTCAGTGAACTGGTGGTGCAGATGAGCGGTGGCTCAGGCGATGCCGACCTGTACGTGCGTCGTGGCGCACCGCCCACCACCAGCAACTGGGATTGCCGCCCCTATCTGAATGGCAATAACGAAACCTGCACATTCAATGATCCGCAGGCCGGCACCTGGCACGTCATGGTTCGCGGCTATACCGCGTTCTCCAACGTGTCACTGGTCGCGAACTACCAGGAAGGCCCGACTGCCCCGTGCACCAACTGTACCCAGTACAGCGGCAGTCTGACCGGAACCGGCAATACCCAGGTTCAGCCCGATGGCACCTGGTACCAGGCCGGCGCAGGCATTCACCGCGGCTGGCTGCAAGGCCCCGGCAACGCCAACTTCGACCTGGAACTCTATCGCTGGAATGGCAGCCGCTGGGTGCGGGTAGCGCGCGCCAACACGGCCGACAGCAATGAGTTCATCCAGTACAACGGAAGCGCAGGCTTCTACTACTGGCGGGTGCTGTCAGCCTCTGGCTCTGGCGCATACGACCTCTGGCTGCAAACGCCTTAACACGCACGCAAGGGACAAGGCGTGACCCAAGAGCCCCGGACTTCCGGGGCTCTTTTTTTTGAGCCGGGTAATTCCTTATAGTGGTGCTCTGCTCGACAAGACCGACATCGTCATGGAATGGATTGCACTTTCACTGCTTGCCCTGGTTCTGATCTGGGCCATCTGGATCTACAACCGACTGGTCAAGAAACGAAATCGCGTCCACACTGCCTGGAGTGATATCGACGTGCAGCTCACCCGGCGCCATGACCTTGTCCCCAACCTGGTCAGCATCGTCGAACGATACACAGAGCATGAGCGCAGCACGCTGGAATCGGTGACCACACTCCGGACCCGGGCAATTGCCACCGACAGTCCTGCCCGGCTGGGCAAGATAGAGAATGAACTTGAAGCCCTGCTCGGCCGCCTGCTGATGCTGCGCGAAGACTATCCCGACCTCAAAGCCAGCGACAATTTCCGCCAGCTGGCCGACCGACTGGTCGATGTCGAAAACCACCTCCAGTATGCGCGCCGTTTTTACAACGGCGCAGTGCGCGATCTCAACACCTTGATCGGGCAGTTTCCGGACCTGCTGATAGCAAGAGCCTTCCAGTTCCAGGAAGCCGAGTTTTATGCGGCCGACGTTCACCATCGCAGCGCTCCCCAAGTGGAGCAAGCCTGATGAAGACATCATTGCAGTGCATGCTCATGATCCTGCTCGGCTGCCTGGCCTTCACCGCCCAGGCCAATACCGAGCGCATCCTTTCGTTTCACAGTGACATCGACATTCTGACCGACAGCACCATGGAAGTGACCGAGCACATCACGGTGCGCTCCCTGCAACGCAACATCCGTCGCGGCATCTATCGAGATTTCCCGACCCGCTACCGAGACCGGCTGGGCAACCGTGTGCAGGTGGGCCTGGAGGTCGTTGAAGTGCTGCGTGATGGCCAGCCTGAACCCTGGTTCATCGAACACCAGCTCAACGGGATTCGCATCAACACCGGCGACGACAGCTTCCTGCCGGGCCCGGGCGACTACACCTTCACCATTCGCTATCGCACCAACCGCCAGCTCGGCTTTTTCGAGGAGCATGATGAGCTGTACTGGAACGTGACCGGGCTAGGCTGGGCCTTTCGTATCGAACGGGCCAGCGCTGAAGTCAGATTGCCGGTGCCAGTGCCTGCCGAAACCCTGAGCCTGACCAGTTATACCGGGCCCGAACGTTCGGAAACGACGCACGCCAGTGCCGAGGTCATTGCCCCCGGACGCGTACGATTTGAAACCGCACGGCCGCTGGAACCGCGGGAGAACATGACCATCGTTGTCGGCTTTCCCAAAGGCATCGTCGAACAGGCCAGCCTGACACAGCGCGCCGGCTGGCTGTTATGGGACAACCGCGGATTGCTGCTGCTGATTCCCGCGACCATCCTCATTTTCTTTTTTTACCTTCGTGAATGGCAGCAAAAGGGCCGTGGCCCATCGAAAGGCGTGATCATTGCCCGCTACGAGCCGCCGGCGGGCTATTCACCGGCGGGCCTGCGTTGGGTAGAACGCCGCAATTACGATCAGCGCTGCTTCAGCGCAGACCTGGTCGAGCTGGCCGTTAAAGGCAAGCTCAAGATCGAGCGTGACAAGGGTCTGTTCCGCGATAGCTGGAAACTCGTGCGGCTGGCGCCAAACCTGGATCCAGACGACCCACCCAGTCAGCAAGCCTTGTTCCCCGCGCTGTTCGGCAATGACCAGGAGCTTGAGCTAAGAAAAGCCAATGCCCGGCGTCTGCAAACCGCCATGAGTGACCATTCCCAGGCCCTGCGCAAGCGCTATCGCGACCACTACATCAACTTCAATGCGCGAACCCTGGCGATTGGCTGGACGGTCTCAGCCGTGGCCGTGGTCGCCGCCTTCCTGATCTCGGCCGGTAGCGGCATGCCCGGGCTGATCGCCCTGACCATCATTATCGGCATCATCAACCTGGTCTTTACCGGCCTGATGCCGGCGCCGACCGAGCGGGGCAGAACACTGCTCGACCAGATAGAGGGTTTAAAGCTTTACCTGAGCGTGGCCGAGCGCGATGAGTTAAAAGCCCTGCAACGCGTGGAAGGTGACGACCCCCAGGTCACAGCCGAGCGTTACGAGGCCCTGCTGCCCTACGCCCTGGCCCTGGATGTGGAACAGGCATGGACTTCGCGGCTTACGCGCGCCGTTGGCGAAGCCGCCGCAGATCAGGCGCGCACGCGGATGGGCTGGTACACAGGCTCGGGCGCAGCAGTAGGCAGTCTCGCCGGCATGAGCCGGGCCCTGGGCAGCAGCCTGTCTTCGACCATTTCCTCATCTTCGACCCCACCAGGCAGCAGCTCCGGCGGCGGCGGCGGGGGCTTCTCAGGCGGCGGAGGCGGCGGCGGTGGGGGCGGTGGGCGCTGAGCAGACGTGCTGACAGCGCGACAACTCAGTGCTCGGCCACTTCTACCTCATGCACGTCAAACGCCTGGCGCACCCAGGCCAGGTAAGCCTGGTCGGTGGAAACCACCTTGCCGGGTGAGTCCGAGAGCTTGACCACCGGCTGGCCGTTGCACTCGGTCATCTTGATGACGATATTGATCGGCTCGGCACCGGTATCGTTGGTCAGGTTGGTACCAATGCCGAAGGAGATATTGCTCTGATCCCGAAATCGTTCCCAGATGGCGGCCGCCTTGGGAATGCTCAGCGAATCGGAAAAGATCAGGTTGCGCGTTTTCGGATCAATCCGGTTGGCCCGGTAGTGAGCAATCATTGCCTCGGCCCAGACAAAGGGATCGCCCGAATCCTGGCGCGCGCCGTCGAACAGCTTGCAGAAATACAAGTCAAAATCGCGCAGGAAAGCCTTCAGGCTGTAGGTATCCGACAGGGCAATGCCCAGGTCCCCGCGATACTCGCGTGCCCAGACCTCGAAGGCAAAGCGCTGGGTCTCGGCCAGGCGCGGGCCCAAGGCCTGGCAGGCCTGGATGAACTCGTGTGCCATCGTGCCAATCGGCACCAGGCCGAACTGCCGGGCCAGGCGCAGGTTCGATGTACCTCGCAAACTGTTTGGCAGTTCTTCGACCAGGGTCGCCACCACCTCATCGTGCCAGGCTCGCGAAAAGCGGCGACGGGTACCGAAATCGGCAAAGATGAACTCGTCCGGCCGATCCAGCGCCCGGACCTGGCCAATCTTCTCGCTCAACCGACGGCGACCTTCGGCCAGATCATGGTCCGGGTAAGCGTGCCGTGCATACAGCTCGCTGATGATCGCCAGCAGCGGCACTTCGAACAGGATGGTATGCAACCACGGCCCGCGAATCCGCAAATCCAATTGGCCATCAACCACATCAATATGAACAAAACGCTCCTGCAGATGAAACAGGCGCAGAAACTCGACGAAGTCTGATTTCAGGTAGCGCAGCGTGCCCAGATACTCCAGCTCGTCATCGCTGAGCTTGAGCGAACACAAGTGACTGATCTCGCGCTCCAGGGCAGGAATCAGCGCGGTCAAATCCACCCCGTCGCTGCGACAGCGAAAGCGATACTCGACCTCGGCCCCTGGAAACTGATGCAGCACCACCTGCATCATCGAGAACTTGTAGATATCGGTATCCAGCAGCGAGGCGATGATCATGCCGCCTGCTCCAGCTCGGCGACGCTGTCGATGACGATGACACCGGTAGCCCGCATCGCCGCCAGTGCCTCAGCCGTGCTGGATTCGGCGATGCCGCGGCAGGCAGCCAGGTTGAGTACGGTATTGAACCCGGCCCGGGCCAGTTGCATGGCGGTGGCCTTGACGCAGTAATCCGTGGCCAGGCCGCCGACCAGCACCGTGCTGACCGTGCGCGCCATCAGCCACTCGATCACGCCGGTACTCATCCGCTCGGCAATGTCGTGATAGCAGGCACCGTAAGGGTGCATGTCCAGCTCCACGCCCTTCCAGACAAAAAAATCATACTCGACCGGCCGCGGCAAACCGGGCAGCAGCTCGAAACCCTCAGTACCCGGGACCGCATGTACCGGCCAGAACTCACGCGCGTTGTCCAGGCCCACGCCCGACTGGCCGATCTTGCCCGGCTGATCCGTCACCCAGGCGGCCTTCGGACTGTGCGCATCCTTCGAACCCAGCCGCCAGCCGGCAAATTCAGCCTGGCGATTGAGCTCATCGACTATCTGGTCACCCCCGGCCACCGGCAGCTCGTCCGGGCACAGCGGCGAAAAGGTGCGCTGGGCATCAACGTCAAAACAGGCCACGAAACGCTTGTCGGCAATCAGCATGAGGCACATCCAATGATCAAGAAAAGGACCAGGCGCCATTATGCCCGCCATGACATTGGCAGGCCGTTAGAATCCAACCATGGACTTCGATACCCTGGTCAATCTGCGCGAGCGGCATGCCGGCTGGCGCCTGCTGCAGGCCGATCATGCGCCGATGATCGCCAGCTTCTTCCAGCGCTGCTTCATTACCCCGAACGTGCGCGCCATGGCCGAAAGCGAGCTGGTCGGCAAGCTTGAAGATCACCTGGCCGGGCTGCGCGAAGTGCTGGGTGAAGACAGCTACCCGCGCCAGGCCCTGGCCTATCTCAAGGACTGGTCGGACGATCGCCGCGCCTGGCTGCGGCGCTACTACACCACCGGCAGCGACGAGGCCCACTACGACCTGACCCCGGCCGCCGAGGGTGCCGTGCGCTGGCTGGCCGGGCTGGAGCAACCACAGTTCGTCGGCGCCGAGTCGCGGTTGATGACGGTGTTCGACCTGCTTAAGCAGATCGTGCGCGGCACCGAAACCGACCCGGCTGCGCGCATCGCCGAGTTGACTGCACGGCGCGATGAGATCGATGCCGAAATTGAACGGGTGCGAGCCGGCGAGCTGGCGCTGATGGACGATACCCGGCTCAAGGAACGCTTCCTGCAAATGGCCGACACCGCCCGCGCCCTGCTCGCCGACTTTCGCCAGGTCGAGCACAACTTCCGCCAGCTCGACCGCCAGGTGCGCGAACGCATCACCTGGTTTGAAGGCGGCAAGGGCGAGGTGCTGGAAGAAGTCTTCGGCGAGCACGATGCCATCAGCGACTCCGACCAGGGCCGCAGTTTCCGCGCTTTCTGGGATTTTCTGATGTCCCCCTCGCGCCAGGAACAGCTGGGCGAGCTGCTGGAGCGCATTTTCGAACTGGAGGCCGTCGTCGAACTCAAGCCCGACCGCCGCCTGAAGCGCATTCACCACGACTGGCTGGAAGCCGGTGAAGTCACCCAGCGCACGGTCGCCAGACTCTCCGAGCAACTCAGGCGCTTTCTCGACGACCAGGCCTGGCTGGAAAACCGCCGCATCATGGAGCTGATCCGCGACCTGGAGCGAAAAGCCGTCGCCGTGCGCGACAATCCGCCGCAGCAGCTGGGCATGAGCCTGGACATGCCGACGCCTGAGCTGAACCTGACCATGGACCGACCGCTGTTCAGCCCGCCGGTCAGACCCTCGATCGACACCGACGCCGTGCTGGCCGATGACCAGTTGATTGATACCGATGCCCTGTTCGAGCAGGTCCATGTCGACCGCCAGGCCCTGGAAGCGGGCATACGCCGCGCCCTGCAGGATCGTGACCAGATCAGCTTAGCCGAGCTGATTGACGCAGAACCCCTGGACCAGGGCCTGGCCGAACTGGTCACCTACCTGGCCATCGCCGCCGAGCAATCGGCCGCCTTGATCGATGAAAGCCAGACGCAGCAGGTTGCCTGGACGCAAGCCGACGGCCGCCAGCGCCGGGCACGCATTCCTCTGGTAGTCTTCTCGCGATGAACCAAGCTTTTAGCGAAACCAGCCCCGATCTGCGCCTGTCGCTGCCGATGATTGCGCTGTTCAAGGGCGTGGTCTACGCCGACCAGGGCCACGACAACTGGCAGAACCTGCTCGAACGCCAGGCCGCGATCGCCGATTACGTCGCCCAGCTTGGCCTGGAGCTGATCGTCGACGAGGCCGAGGGCTATGCCTTCCTGCGCCAGCGCCCCGGCGATGAAGAGGTCGATGTCGAGCTGCCCCGGCTGATGGCGCGACGCCAGCTCGGCTACCCGGTCAGCCTGCTGCTGGCGCTGCTGCGCAAGAAGCTGGCCGAACACGATGCCGGCGGCGGCGATACCCGACTGGTGCTCTCGCGCGGCGAAATCGCCGACCTGG
>SKQI01000211.1 GCA_007119095.1 Wenzhouxiangella sp.
GCGTGCATAGCCTGCCGTGGCAGGTCGGAAAACGGCCCGGGAGCGAATGGTGTTCCAACTTGCCCGATTCAGCTCGGAAGTTCTGAAATCGAAGTCGTGGCGGGCAATCCTGTTGTTCCTGTTCAGGCAATCTTGCAGATTGGCGTGCAGGTCAACGTTCAGACGTATCCGCAGATCAGCGCTCAACAGCTCCGGCCAGACCGCGGCGCTGAATACAAAACGGTCCATCTCAATCGGTACGCATTGTTCCAGTGTGTTGTCACCAAAGCCTTCTCCGAGCTGGGTGAACTGGAAGGCGCTGCCGCCGCTCGCGCTGGGCTCCGGCACGATCATTCCGAATTCGCTGACGCTGCGCAGCATCCAGCCCAGCGGCCCCTGGTCGGTGCCAAACAGGGCACCATCCAGACTGCCGGTCTCGAAGTTGCCGTTGACGATGTCGGCGCCGCTGGCCGAGATGTCATCGAACAGAACGGTAATCGCAGGCTGGGCCGGGTCACCGGCAGCGCTGCGGTCGCGCATGCGGATGCTGATGCGGGCGAAGTCGGCAGTCGCATCCAGGCTTTGGGCCAGTTCCAGTGCCTGCCAGGTCGCGGGCGGAGCAGTGAGCGGGAAGTCGAAATCAAGGTTGTCGAGCCGGTTATCACGCCCGGCACAGTCGGCGGCGCTGGGATAGGACTCAACGTTGACCCGCACCTGGACTTCCGGGTGGGACAGCGACGACCAAGCGTGCAAGCGCAGGCCGAAAGCGGTCGGATCGCTCAACGGCAAGCATTGGTCGAGCTTGTTGTCACCGAAGCCACGCTGCGGGCTTTCGAAGCGGAATACGCGCTGACCGGAACGGGCAAAGTCTGCCGTGCTGACCAGGCCGCGCCGGTCTTCCAGGTCACGCATGATCCAGCCTTCCGGGCCGGGGAATTCCTCACCATCGCCGGCAAAAGCACGCTCCAACCCGAATCCGGGGTTGATGATGGGGGCTGGTCGACCAATGCTGCCGGGGACAGGTCCCGGCGTTGCGGCATCGGCTTCACAGACAACGCTGACATCGGTGACGTCAGACCCGTCAATCACCCCACTGCCGTTGCTGACACTGCAAATCTGGTTGAATGCGGTCGGCTGGCTGATCACCGTCACCGCATAGGTCGCGCCGTCTGCCAGCGATGTCGGAAAATCGAAGGTACCGTTGGCATTGAGATTCAGCGTCTCATCGCCATTGATGTCGAGGCCAACGGTCGCGCCGGCGGCAAGGCCGGACAGGGTGCCGCCAACCGGGTAGCTTTCGATCTGGCAATTGATGGCGACATTATCAACATCGGCACCGGCGATCACGCCATCAGCGTTGCTGATCTGGCAGATCTGGTTGGGTCCGGTTGGCTGGCTCAGTACGGTGACGGCATAGGCTGCGCCATCAGCGATTTCGGTACTGAAGGTAAAAGGCCCATCGCTGGTCAGCGTCAAATCGTCGACCGCGTTGTTCTGTATGACCAGTGTTGTTCCGGCAACCAGGTTGGTCAAAGTGCCGCCGACGGTGAAAGTATTGGTCGCACAGGTGACCAGCACATCGTCAATGTTGCTGCCACTCAGCACGCCATCCCCGTTGGCCACGGTGCAGCTCTGGTCCGGAGCGGTGGGGTTTTCAAGCACGGTGACCGCATAGGCGCTGCCATCTTCCAGGGCATCGGGGAAGGTAAACCCAGCGTTGGCTGAAACGGTGACGGTGGCATCGTTATTGAGCTGCAGGATGACGCTGTTGCCAGCTGCCAGCCCGGCAACCTCACCACCGATAGCAAATGTGTTGGTAGTGCATTCGACGGCGATATCGCTGACGTCATCGGCATCAATCTGGCCGCTGCCGGCGCTGACGGTGCAAGTCTGGCTGGGAGCGGTCGGCTGGGCAGCGACGGTCACCAGGTAACCGGCGTCGTGGGCCAATGCCGTCGGGAAAACGAAGCTGCCGTTGGCGTCGATGACCAGGGGCTCGCCGTTATTGTCCAGGGTCAATTCTGCGCCGCTGGCCAGGCCTGATACCGTGCCACCGACCAGGAATCGATCGGTCAGCGCGACCCGGTCGAACAGGATGATCGGGTCGGGTCCACCGCCACGCTGGTCGCGGGCACGCAAAGCGATGCGGGCCCAGTCTGCGGCAGCCGGCGGCTCGATCAAGCCGGTGCGCAGTGCATTCCAGTTTTCAATAACCATGTCACTGGTTCTGAAATCGAAATCCGGATCGCTCAGTCCGTTTGTTCGGTCGATGCAATCACTTTCGCTGGCATACAGGTCAAGCGCCAGGCGAACTCGGAGATCACTATCGGCCAGGTTGGGCCAGACGCTGACATCGAATACGAACGGATCAAGGCCCGAAATATCCACGCACTGCTCAAGCGTGTTGTTGCCGTAGCCGGTGCCCAGCGTGCTGAACTGAAACGCTGAACCCAGCTCGGCGGTCGGCTCCGGAACGACCAGCCCGAGATCGGAGACCGAGCGTAAGGTCCATCCAAACGGCCCCTGGTCTTGTCCAAAGCTGGCCTCGGTGATGGTGGTGTCTTCGAAATCTCCATTGACCAGCGTCGCACCCGTCACTTCGATGCCATCGAAAAAAACCTGGATGGGGGGATCAGCCGGATCACCGCCGTCGGTGCGGTCTCTCATTCGCAGGCTGATGCGGACGTGGGTGGCGTCATTGTCCAGAGTAAGGTTCAGGGAATGCTGCTGCCACTGACCTGCCGGGCCGTCGAGATTGAAATCAAAATCTTCGTTGTCGAGCCGATCGTTTCTTGTATCGCACTGTGTCTGACCGGGGTACGACTCAACATTGACTCTGGCCCGCAGATTACTGTCGGAAACCAGCGACCAGGTGCTGAACGACAGCCCGAAAGCCAGATCGTCGATTTCCATGCACTGGTCGAGCTTGTTGTCGCCAAAACCACGCTCTGGGGTTTCAAACCAGAAAACCCGCTCGCCTGCCAGGGCAAAGTCGACCGTACTGACCACGGCTCGGCCTTCGCCATCGCGCAGGACCCAGCCGTCGGGTCCGGCGCTTTCGTTGCCATCGCCGGCGCCAGCGTAGGTTTGTTCAGGCGCAAAGTTAGGGTTGGTAATGGCCACAGCGGCAGCGGACACGCTCAACAACAGGCAGACAATAAACAGACGAGTTGGTGTAGGCATTCGATTCCCCGGAGATTTGGCCCATGTCCAGACGCGGACAGTTGGCCGCTTATGCTAAGAGCCGGGTATTACAGTCTGGTTACTGAATCGTGTTAGCCGGGTGGCCGAATGTCGATAATGTCGCCGTTGGAAAAAGCGAACTCACGCGCGTAGTTGAGTTCACCGGTGGTGTCGGCATGGATGGTGTAAATGGGCTGCTCGCGTTCGATGGTATCGCCTAGCGTGCAGTGCATTTCGATGCCGGCGGCTGGTGCGCCGGGCGCACCGGCCAGCTTGGCAACTCGGCCCAGGCGTCGATTGTCGATACTGGCCACTTCGCCGGAACGCTTGGCAACGATCACATACTGGCGCTGGGCATGTGGCGGCTCGCGCATGCCGCCCTGGGCCACGCAGATGGCTTCGAATTTTGCCGCCGCCGCGCCTGAATCAAGGGTTTTTTGCGCCAACGCGCGACCGCTGCCGTCCCGGGCCAGACCGGCCAGCTCCAGCAAGGCCGCACTCAGATTCAGGGCCCGCTCGCGCAGGTCCGCCGGTGCATCGGCGTGGTTGCCGAGCACGGCGATGATGTCTCTGGCCTCCAGCGCCGGACCGATGCCGCGCCCCACCGGTGCCCGACCGTCAGTGATCAATATCCGGGTAGCCAGACCAAAATGCCGTGCCACACTCTGCAAGCGCTGGCCCAGCTCCCTGGCCTCGCTTTGCTCGCGAATCTTGGCCGTGGGGCCGACCGGCAGATCAAGTACCAGGTGGCTGGAGCCTGCGGCGATCTTTTTCGACAGCACCGAGGCCACCAGCTGGGCTTCGGCATCCAGATCCATCACCCGGGCTACCCGAATCAGCATGTCATCAACCGGGCTCAAACGGACAGCGCCGCCCCAGACAATACAGCCGCCCTCACGTTCGACTACCCGCTGCATGGCCTTCAAGTCCAGATCAACAGGTGCCAGGGTTTCCATGGTGTCGGCGGTACCGGCCGGCGAGGTGATCGCGCGGGAAGATGTCTTCGGCATCCACAAACCGCAGGCAGCGACAATGGCCACTACCAGCGGGGTGGTGCGGTTGCCGGGCAGACCACCGACACAGTGCTTGTCGACGATGGGTTCGCGGTCCCAGTGCAATCGATCGCCGGCGCGAATCATGCCATCGGTCAGCGAGATCACCTCGTCCTGGTCCAGTCCCGCCGTGGCGATCACCGAAAGCAGCATGGCGATATGAATATCGGCATAGCTGCCTGCAGCCACGTCGGTAATGATGTCCTGCAAACCCTGGCGGGTAAAACGCCGGCCCCAGATCCGGCCCCTGACCAGGCTCAGCGAATCCAGTGGCTGCGGATGGCTCAGGTGAATTTCGTCACCCTCGTTGATGTTCAATCTTTTCCACGCTGATTCGGACAAGCCGGCTTCGCCGTCGGCAAGCCAGTCGGAATCAATCTGGTACAACGTTGCGATGATCCGTCGACTGCCGTTCTGAAGTCGAACCCGAGCGTGGGCCGAAAAGCCCTCGGAA
>SKQI01000069.1 GCA_007119095.1 Wenzhouxiangella sp.
AGAAAACCGGCGTCATCGATACCATGGGGCGGGTCGTTGGCCGGCTTAGCGGTGCCAGTTGGCTTCGGACCATGCTGGTCACCATGGTTTGCGTGATGGGCTTGAGTGCGTTCATGAACAACACGCCGGTAGTCGTGATCATGACGCCGATCCTGCTGGCGGTGGCGCCGTTCGGTATGTTTGAAATCACCGCGGCGGGGCTGATCACGGCAGGGGTAGGGATTCTATTTCTGCTGACGGCAGGGCGCTGGCTGCTGCCCGATATCAGCGATGATTCGGGGGAGTTGAAACAGGCGCTGCGAGACCGTCGCTTCCTGGCCGAGCTGCAGGTGTCGGCTGATTCTGATTATGACGGTCGGCGCCTGGGCGAAACCCGCTTGGGTCGGTCAGTGCCGAGCCAGGTCTTGCAGATTATTCGTCAAGGCTACCCGCTGCGCGACGAACTCGCCACCCAGGTGCTCAGGCCTTACGACCGGATTCTGGTCGAGACAACCACCGACGAGCTGATGTCCATGGCCAACTCCCGTGACCTTTGGACCCGGGAGCAGATGGAGTCGCCGGAGACCGGCAGAAAAGCACTGAACCCGAAAGAACGGGAAATCGGCGAGGCCGTGATCGGTCCGGACTCGCCGTTGGTCAACCAGCTTATCGGCAGCCTGGACGTTCGCGAGCGTCATGGTATTGAAATCGTCGGTCTGCATCGCCCGCGTGGGCTGCGCGGCAATGAGTTCGAAAAACTGCGGCTGCAGGCTGGTGACAGCGTTCTGGTTGCCGGAACCGCCGCTGGTTTGCAGCGCGCGTGGCACTCGCGCGAGTTCACGGGCTTGAGCTTGCCGGAGCTCAGGCCTTACCGGCGCGAAAAGGCCTGGATTGCCGTGCTGGCCATGGCTGGGGTCATGCTTCTTGCTGGCTTGGATGTGATGCCGATTGTTGCTCTCGCGCTGATCGCTGCCGTCGTAGTCGTGGCCGCCGGCTGCGTGACATCGGACGAGGCCTACCAGTCTGTCCAGTGGTCGCTGCTGATCCTGATTTTTGCCATGCGGGCCATCGGCACGGCAATGCAGACATCGGGCGCGGCCTTGCTGATCGCCGAGCAGATGGCGTATTGGGTCGCTCCCCTGGGCGCATTCGCCATGCTGTCGCTGATTTACCTGATCATATCGGTGATGACCGAGACGATGAGCAATAACGCAGCGGTCATCCCGCTCACACCTATCGCCGTGGGTCTGGCGCTGACGCTTGGATATGAACCCAGGCCTTTCGTGGTGGCCGTCATGTTCGCCGGCTCGGCTTGCCAATGAACGTACTGCTGTGGATCACCGCGACCATCGTTATTCCTGTCTTCTGGCCGCTGGTTCCGGCTTAAATCTGATAGGAGTAACTCAAGGTTGCCGTCAGCACCAGCCACAGCAGAATCATCAGCGGCAGGCCGACGCGCACGAAGTCATTGAACTTGTAACCGCCGGCATTCATCACCAGCAGGTTGGTCTGGTAGGCCATTGGCGTGGCGAAGCTCAGGTTGGCGCCGAACAGGACGGCCAGCACAAAAGGCTCGGCCGGCAGCATGAGCTGCTGGGCCAGGCTGATGGCAATGGGTGTGCCGATCACGGCCGCGGCATTGTTCGAGACTACGTTGGTCAACAGGGCCATGGCCAGCATCAAGGTGCCGAGAATCACGTAGGACGGTACCCCGAAACTCAGGGCCAGGAATACCTGGGCAATCCAGTCGGCACCGCCGGTGCGCATCAAGGCCATGCCCAAAGCCAGGCTGGCGACAATGATCATGACGACCTGAATCGACAGTGCACTCATCGCCTCGCGCCAGGACAGACAGCGGGTCAGAATCAAGGCCAGAACACCGAATACCGCGCTGATTGCAATCGGCAGAATGCCGGCGGCGGCGATAACGATCACGGCGGCCATGATGCCCAGGGCCAGCGGTGCCTTGGAGGTTTTCGGCAGGTTGACGCTGCCGTCCAGAATCAGAAAATCACCGCCGTCCTTGAGTTGGTCGAACTGACGTGGCGTGGATTGCACCAGCAGTACGTCGCCGGAGCGAAGCACGGTGTTGTCGACACCGGTAGCACGGGTCTGGTCTTCCTTGTTGAAGCGGTGCAGTGCAAGCAAGCGCAGGCCATAACGCGACAGCAGCCTGGCCTCACCGATGCGAACGCCGAGCAGTTTGGAGGTCGGTGTGATGGCGACTTCGGCAATGCGCTGGTTGTCGGGCTCCAGTGGGTGGGCCTCGTCTACCTCAACATCGCCTGAGTACAGCTTGCCGCCGAGCAGATGGGCAAATTCGCGCAGGTTTTCCTGGGTGTTGGTGGTGGTGATCCGGTCGCCAGATTTAAGAACGACATCGGGCAAGGGGGTAACGAAAACGCCGGCGCCGCGCTGGATCTTCTCGACCTTCAATTCACCATTGCAGCGGTCTATGGCATCGGCCAATTTCATGCCAGTGGCTTCACTGGACTTGCTTAGTCGTATCTGGGCCGTGTAGAGCCGCTTGGCTGTCGACTGCATGGGTACCTGGCGCTCGGGCAGCAGGCGCGGCGCGATCAGCCACAGATAGAGCAGGGCGACCGTGCCGGCAATGGCGGCTGGCACGATGAAATCAAACATCTGGAAGCTGGCCACGCCCATGTCTGCGGCCACGCTGACCACCAGCAGGTTGGTCGATGTGCCGATCGTGGTCGACATGCCGCCGACGATGCTGATCAGGCCAACCGGCAACAGAATGCCGGACGGTGACTGGCCGGTACGGATGGCCACGCCGATCAGGATGGGCAGCAGCATGACTACGATGGGTGTGTTGTTGATAAATGCGCTCAAGACCGCACAGATCAGCAACGTTGCCAGCATCGACAGGGCAGGCGACTTTCTCCAGGCAACGGCCAGCATTCGACCAATCGGCTCCAGCGCACCGGAGCGAATCAGGCCCTGGCCCAGGATCATCAGCGCGCAGACGGCAACCAGCGCCTGGTGACCAAAACCGAGGTAGAAATCGGTCGGGCTTAAGGTGCGGCCGTCAGGGCCGGTGTATGGAAAAAGCTGAAACCCGACGGCCAGTATGGCCAGAACCACCAGCGAGCTGGTTTCCAGCGGGATACGGTCGCGCGAGAATAAAAACAGCGCGAACACCACCAGTAGCAGCACCGACAGGGCGTGGTAATTGGGCAGCATCAAGCTCATAGAGTCGGAATTCTACGTGCATTTAACGGCTGGCGTCCGGTTTGGTCTTGCCCTACCCATCAAGCGCCTCCAGCAACGCCTCCAGACTTCCCACCGGCGCCCGGCAAGCCAACCCATCACAAATCACCGCCCGATTCTCGCCGCCCTCAAGCAAGGCAGCCAACAACTCTGGCGGATCTTCCAGCTCCAAATCGTTCGGCAGATGAAAAACCGTCACCTCGCGACCAAAAAACAGCGCCTGATGCCACGGCCCGGTGTCATCGGCATTGCCGGTGATCAACACCTGGCTGCCGCCACGCTGCATCGCAAGTCCCGCCTGGATCAGGCTGGCGTGGCCCATCGGCGAGGCGGCAATGTCGCTCAGGGCCGCGTTCAGAATCAGCTCGCACTGCCGCTGCAGGCGACTGTCGCCGCACAGATGAGCCAGCCGATAAAGCCCTTGCAGGGCCAGTCCCGCCCCGGACGGGGTGGCATCGTCGGCCAGGGCCAGGGGGCGGGTCAGCAGCGGCTCGTGGTCGATCGGGGTCAGGTACATCGCGCTGGTCTGGTCGTCGACATGCTGGGCGATGATGCGTCGGGCAATGCGCCGGGCCAGGTTGAACCAGCGCGGCTCGAAGCGCCACTGCAGCAGGCTCATGCAGGCGTCAAGCACGGCGGCCAGGTCATCCAGGGTGGCGGTCTGGGCGCTCTTGCCATTGCGCCAGACCGAGCGCGGCGGTTCCTGGCCGAACAGGCGTGGAGCCAGGACATTGAGCGCTTGTGCAGCCATTTCCAGCCAGTCGCTGCGTTCCAGCAGGCGCCCGGCCCGGCTCAAGGCGGCGATGGTCAGGCCGTTCCAGGCGCCGATCAGCTTGTCATCGCGGCCCGGCTGTGGTCGCTGCCGGCGAGCTTGCAATAACAACTGGCGGGCCTGCGTCAGTTCGGCTTCCGCCTGGTCGCGATTCCGAGCGTCGGTGATCAGTTCATCCACGTCGCGCGCGGTGACCAGGTGCCAGGCTTTCTCTTCAAAGTTGGGCGGTCCGTCCAGGCCGTAGCGGGCCATCAGCAGTTCGGCTTGCGAATCAGGAAGCCAGTCGTTGATCTGGTCCGGTGTCCACAGGTAATAGGCGCCCTCGCCATCGCTGCTGTCGGCATCCTGGCTGGCGGCGAAGCCACCGCCTTCCAGGGCCATTTCATCTGTCAGCCAGGTCACGGTGCGTTCACAGGCTTCTCGGAAATCGGCGCGTTGCCAACGGTGGGCGGCACGTGCATACAGGTCGACCAGCAGGGCGTTGTCTGACAGCATCTTCTCGAAGTGCGGGATTTCCCAGGCCGCGTCGACACAGTAGCGAAAGAAACCGCCGCCCAGATGATCGAACAAGCCGTGGCGAGCCATGGCGGTCAAGGTATCGGCCAGCATCTGCGCGGCCTGTTCGTCGTCGGCCAGGTCGGCAAGCAGTGCCAGCACCGGTGCTTGCGGGAATTTCGGCGCATCGCCGAAACCGCCGTGGCGGTTGTCAAATCGGGCAGCGAGCTGTCCGACCAGGCCCTCAGCAACTTCGCTTAAATCGGTGCCGGCCTCGGCCGGGCGGGGCTGGGCAATGGCTTTCAATGCTTGTTGGACCTGCAGGTTCTGCGCGCGCAGTTCGTCCTGGCGGGTCGCCCAGATTTCGTTGATGCGTTCCAGCAGGCTGGGAAAATCAAGCAGGCCGGGGCGGGGTGTCAGCGGAAAGTAGGTGCCGGCAAAGAACGGCGCCTGGCTGTCGGGATCAAGAAATACCGTCAGCGGCCAGCCACCGCCGCGTCCGGTCAGCAGCTGATGGGCCAGCTGGTAGATCCGATCCAGATCGGGGCGTTCTTCGCGGTCGACCTTGATGTTGACGAAGTGCTGGTTCATCAGCTCGGCCACGCGCTCGTTCTCGAAACTCTCGTGGGCCATGACGTGGCACCAGTGGCAGGCGCTGTAGCCGATTGACAATAGAATCGGCCGATTCAGCCGTCGCGCCTGCGCCAGTGACTCGGCGTTCCACTCCAGCCAGTGCACCGGGTTGTCGGCATGTTGCAGCAGGTAGGGGCTGAGCGCCCGGTCAAGCTGATTGCGCTGGGTCATGATATTTCGGCTCAGGGTTTGGGTCTGGTCACGTGGTCACAGCTTACTTGAACCGCGTATTGGACGCTTTTTTGTGTGGATTTTACTAACCGCTAAGACGCGAAGGTCGCGAAGCCTTTTCTTGTTCCCTTTCTTCCTCTCCCCCTCTCCCCCCCATCCATTACACTGTCAAATTCATTCAACCACCACCCGAACCATGTCCTCCCACCCCGTTCTTCAGCTCAAGAAAAACGAAGCCAGGCGCCTGCGGGCCGGGCACTTGTGGGTGTTCAGCAATGAGGTAGATACGGCGCGCACGCCCTTGAAAGCGATGACGCCGGGTGATCTGGCCGATGTGATGGATGAGAACGGCAAGCCGGTCGGCACCGCGCTGGTCAATCCGCATTCGCTGATCTGCGCTCGCCTGATCAGCCGTCGTCCGGGCGTCAATCCGACCCGGGGCTGGCTGGCTGATCGTCTGCGCCAGGCCTTGAGCCTGCGCGAGCGCTTCTACGAGCGGCCCTACTATAGGTTGGTGTTTGGTGAGGCGGACGGTCTGCCGGGGGTGGTCCTGGATCGCTTCGGTGATGTGCTCGTTGGCCAGCTCAATACGGCGGGCATGGATACGCTTCGCTCGCTCCTGGAAGCCGCCCTTGCCGATGTGGTGCGCCCGACAGCCATTTTGTGGCGAAACGATTCTCCTGTTCGGGAGCTGGAGGGCCTGAAGCGAGAGATCGTGCCCGGTCCGGGCCAGCTGCCAGCCGAGAGCGAAGTGGTTGAAGGCTCGCTGCGCTTCCGGCTGGATCTGATGAGCGCCCAGAAGACCGGCTGGTATTTCGACCAGCAGGCCAATCGCGCCAGGGTATGGCCGCTGCTGGCCGAGTGTGGTCGGGTGCTGGACTTGTATTCCTATCACGGTGCCTGGGGCATCGGTGCGGCGGCGCAGGGCGCGGCTGAAGTGCACTGCGTGGACTCATCGGCGCCGGCCGTGGCCGCCATTCGGGCGAACGCGGATCGCAACGGCGTCGATCGCATTGTCCGGCCGGTGCATGCCGATGCCGAAAAACACATGGACCAATGTCTGGCTGACGGTGAGCGCTTTGACGCGGTCATTGTTGATCCGCCGGCGTTTGCGCCGCGCTCGCGCGATGTCAAGCCTGCGCTGAAGGCATATCGTCGGGTCAACGAGAAAGCCATCCGGCTGGTGCGACCCGGCGGCTTGCTGGTGTCCTGCTCTTGTTCGGCCCATGTGCACGAGGACCGGTTTGCCGATATTCTCCGTCAGGCAGGTCGCCACGTTGATCGCGACTTGCAGGTGCTGATGCGCCTGGAGCAGGGACCTGACCATCCTGTTCACCCGGCGATTGCCGAGAGCCGCTACCTGAAAGGTCTGGTCGTGCGCGTTCTGCCCAGTTTCTGATTAACCTGTACTAATCCTATGGAATCCAGTTTCTATTTTCATGCTGTCGATCCGGTCGCGGTGAGAATCGGCGGCTTCGGCATTTACTGGTACAGCTTGATGTACCTGGTTGCCTTCGGTCAGTTCTGGCTGCTGGGCCGGCTGCGGGCCGCGCGGGTTGACTCGCCTCTGGGGCCTCATCAGGTAGCTGACTTGCTGTTCTGGGGCGTGATCGGTGTGATCGTTGGTGGTCGTCTGGGATACGTGCTGTTTTATGCGCTTGGCGATTTGTTGTCCGACCCACTGTTGTTTTTCAGGATTCGCGACGGCGGCATGAGCTTTCATGGCGGGTTGCTGGGTGTAATGATGGTGATTTGGGCCAGCGGCCGCCACTACCGCTGCGGCCTGTTGCGCATGGCAGACTTCGTTGTACCGCTGATTCCTTTGGGACTCGCCGCCGGTCGGCTGGGCAATTTCATTGGAGGTGAGCTCTGGGGGCGCAAGACCGATGTGCCCTGGGCGGTGATTTTCCCCGAGTCCATCGAGCAGGGTGGGCGGGTTTCGCAGGCACTGTACCGACAGTACGAGGCCGGCCTGCTCGACGAATATGCCCGTCATCCCTCGCAGCTTTACCAGGCCGCGCTGGAAGGTCTGGCCTTGTTTGCCATTCTATGGTTGTTCTCGTCCCGGCCACGGCCGGCCGGCGCGATCAGCGGCTTGTTCCTGGCCGGCTACGGCGTGTTCCGTTTTATCGCCGAATTTTTCCGTGAGCCCGATGCCCACCTGGGTTTCATCGCGCTCGAATGGATGACCATGGGGCAGCTGTTGTCGATACCGATGATTTTGGCGGGCGTTGGCTTGATGGTCTGGAGTTATAACAAGGGTGATGCTTTCAAGACTGAGTCGAAGTCATGAAAAACTATCTTGACCTGTTGCGCCTGGTACGCGAAACCGGTGTGAAAAAGATGGATCGTACCGGCACAGGAACGCTCAGCTTGTTCGGGCATCAGCTTCGGTTCGACCTGGCTGACAGCTTTCCCATGGTTACCACCAAAAAGCTGCATTTGAAGTCCATCATCCACGAGTTGCTGTGGTTTATTCGCGGTGAAACCAGTATCGCTTACCTGAAGAAGCATGGCGTCAGAATCTGGGACGAGTGGGCGGATGAAAATGGCGATCTGGGGCCGATCTACGGGGTGCAGTGGCGCGCTTGGCCAACGCCTTCCGGCGCGCGCCTCGATCAGCTTGCTCAGGTCATCGAGCAGATCCGGGCCCGGCCGGACTCGCGCCGACATATCGTTTCAGCCTGGAACCCGGCCGACCTGCCGGATGAGTCCATTTCGCCACAGGCCAATGTCGCTGAGGGACGCATGGCGCTGGCACCCTGTCACTGCCTGTTTCAGTTCTTTGTCGGTGATGGACGACTGAGCTGCCAGCTTTACCAGCGATCGGCCGACTGCTTCCTGGGGGTGCCGTTCAATATCGCCAGCTATTCCCTGTTGACCCTGATGATCGCCCAGGTGACCGGGCTCAAGCCCGGCGAGTTTGTCCACAGTTTCGGTGATGCACACATTTATCTGAATCATCTTGATCAGGTCGATGAGCAGCTGCAGCGCCAGCCGCTGCCGGCTCCGACCATGCGTCTGAATCCAGCGCGCCGGCGCCTGGAGGATTTCGTGTTCGAGGATTTCGAGCTGCTTAGCTACCAGGCCCACCCAGCGATTCGAGCGCCGATCGCAGTGTAGTGACCGAGTCGACAGTCGGGTTGCGGCAGACATGAACATTCTGCATGTCATTCTCAGCCAGGGTTTTGCTGGATCAGAGCGGTCTACGGCCGAATCCTGCAATGCGCAGTGCGATCGCCACCAGGTGCTGCTGGCCGTGCGCCGCGGCCACCGGGGCCGAGGCCAGGCCAGTATCGTTGATCATCTTGACCCGCGAGTGACGGTTGTGGAGTTGCCAGACAGGCTGGGTACCCAGCGCTCTCTGGCCGGGCTGATCGATCGATTCAGGCCGGATATCGTGCACACCCATTTGCGTCGCTCGACACGCCTGGTCGCCCGATTAAAGCCATCGGCAGCCACGGTCGCGACGTTGCATGTCAGCTACAACGCCGTATGCTTTGGCGCCATGGATGGCCTGATCTGCAATGCTCGCTGGCAAGTGCAGGATATTCCCAAGGATTACGCAGGCCAGGTTTTCAAGGCCAACAACTCACTGCAACCGCATCGCCGCCTGAGCAGCGAGGAGATTGTCGCAATCAGAGAAAAGCTGGGAGGCGATCAGGGCCTGATGCATATCGGTGGCGTTGGCCGGTTGACCTGGAAGAAGGGGTGGGATGTGCTGATCAGGGCGTTCATGGCCGCCGAGCTCGGTCCGGATGTGAGATTGAGTCTGTTCGGAGCTGGCTCTTCCGAGGCGGCGCTGCGACGACTGGCCCGCAACGATGCCCGGATTCGACTGGGCGGTTACCGCCAGGACATCAAGGACTATTACCAGGCCTTTGATCTGTTCGTCTGTCCATCGCGTTTCGAGCCCCTGCCGCGAGTCATGCTTGAAGCCATGGATGGCGGGGTGCCGGTGATTGCCTCCGATGCTGGCGGCTGCCGTGAGCTGATCGAGGACTACGGCGGTGATCTGTTCCCCTCCGAGGATGTCGCGGCCTTGATTGAACTATTGCAGAAGCGCTGTGCGGGGGCGTTGCGCCGGCACAGTCCCGATTTGTCAGCGCACCACATGCCCGTGGCAGCGGCAGCGATGGAGGCGTTCTATCAGCGTCTGGTTGACCTGCGCTCGTCGTCTTCTGAGTAAGCCCAGGCATATTTGAGGAAACTGCCATAGGCCTCGGCCGTGGACAGTACCAGGCCGCGCCAGCCGTCGATGAGGCCGTAATGCAGGACATAGCACCGAAAGAATCGCCAGCCGCCACGCAGCAACGCCAGGCCCGGGTGCAAGCGGCTTGGCCCGCGCAGCCTGGGGTCAGCATAGCGCAGTCGTTTGTCGAAAAGCTGGCCGATGTCTCGGTAGGGATCGTGCTCCATCCGGCCGGCAAGAACGCGAGCACGGGCTCGCTGGCCGTTTTTATCCAGCAGTCGCTCGTGGACATCACCATCGAAGAGGCAGTGGTGCCGATGGTAAAGGCGTTTGACCTGTTCCCGCCCGAGCCGACTGCGCAGGGCCTTGCCCGCCAGCCAGTTATGCCGTCTAAAACCATAGGCGACTTCGTGGTTGGCTTCCAGGTTCAGGCGGGTCACGGCGTCAAGAGCGTTGGTATCCAGCCACTCATCTGCATCGATGGCCAGTATCCAGTCGTTGCTGGCCATTGCCGCCGCCTGGTTGCGGGTCGGCCCGAATCCCTGAAAATCGCCATGAAAAAGCCGCACATTGGGGAATGTGGCGGCGATTTCGGCCGTCCTATCGCTGGAGCCATTCTCATAGACGATGACTTCGTCGAAGTCGGTCAGGCTGCCCAGGCAGCGTGCCAGCGTCCGCTCAGCGTCGCGGACGATCATGACGGCGGAAATATTTTGCAGTGGGCAAGGTTCCGATTCAGGCCTGGGTTCGGGCATGCTGGGTCTTCGGTAGTTGGCAATGACAAGGGCGGGACGCAGGAAGGACGATTTCCACTTTGGAGCCTACAGTAGCTGAATGTGACAATAATGGTGCAGGTACTAGTAACATTCGAACCATGATCCCTTCAGGCAAGTTCACCCGGGCCGGACGTTTGGCGGTATTGGTGCTGCTGTTGATGGGCCTTTCCGGCCCTGGACAGGCGGCAGTCGAGCCCTCCAATCTTACCCTGGCCGCGCTGGATATCGGCTCTGGCACCACCCGTCTGCTGGTGGCCGAGCTGGACGTCTGCGGCGGGCACGCGCTGCGGGTGGTTGAAAGGAAAAGTGCACGGGTGCCCTACGCTGCCGACCTGTTGAACGGCGAGACGGGGTCGTTTTCTGCGGATATTCAGGCACGGGCCGACCAGACAATGGCAGGGTTGATTGCGCAGGCTCGCGACCTGGGTTCGCAACGCGTACTGGCTGTTGCCACCCAGGCTTTTCGCACGGCAGCCAATGGTGAAGACTTGCTGCAGGGCTGGCGCGAACGCCACGGCCTGGAAGTCAGCATTCTCACTCAGGAAGAGGAAGCGCGTTTGGCCTACCAGCTGGTCGTTTCACGTCTGGGCGCTGCTACGGAGCATTTACTGGTCTGGGATATCGGGGCGGCCAGCCAGCAGTTGGTCTGGCGAGATCCGGTCACTCAGGAATGGGTTCATGTCAATTCCGATCTGGCGTCGGTGACATTTCGCAATCATTCGCTCGACACCCTGGGCAGGCCAGTCGGCTGGGTCAGCCCCAACCCGATCAGCCAGGTCGAGGCCGATTTGCTGGCCGCTGAGGTGATGGCGTGGCTGGGCCCGGGACGAGTGGACAGGGTCAACAGTGTGACCCGCCAGGGATTCCATGTGGTCGGCATTGGCGGCGTGCACGGTGCCAGCCTGGTCAACCAGATGGGTTTGCAGCCTGGTGAATGGGTGACTCGCTCGGCGCTGGCTCGCACTCTGGCCGGGCAGTTGGGTCGCAGCGATGAGGCCATCGGTGGCGAGTATGCCGATACTGATGTCACCAACCTGATCCTGGTCAATGCACTGATGGCGCACTACGGCATCGATCGATACCAGGTCAAGGGGTCGGATCTGACCGAGGCGGTGTTGCTTGCGCTGGATGAAGATTGCCAGCTGTTCCTTGGCCCCCGCTCATCGGTTCCAGCAGAAGCGAACGGACGCTATCATGATGTTGTTGATCAACCTGGTTTTTCCGATGCGCCATGCCTGAAATCACATTGATCGCGGCAATGGCCCGCGACCAGATCATCGGCGCCGAGGGCGGCATGCCGTGGCACCTGCCGGCTGATCTGGCCCACTTCAAGCAGGTCACCATGGGCCATCCCGTGTTGATGGGGCGAAAGACCTTTCAATCCATTGGCAGGCCGCTGCCCGGACGGCGCAATGTGGTTCTGAGCCGGTCTGCAACCGGGCTGCCGGACGGGGTGGAGCAGTTCACCGGTCTGGAGCAGGCGCTGGCCGCGCTGGACGAGAGCGGCAGCGTGATGGTGATCGGTGGCGGCGAAATCTACCGCCTGACCTTGCCGCGGGCCACCCGGCTGGTGCTGACCTTTATCGATGCCGATGTTGAAGGCGACACCCGCTTTCCCGAGTTTGTGCTGGAAGAATGGCGCTTGAGCCAGATGCAAGCACGTCCGGCCGACGAACGTAACGCCTACGCCCTGGTGTTTGCCGAGTTTCAACGGCGCCGATGACAATCGATTCAGCAGCCAACGCCTGGCCGCTGAAGCGTCGGGTGACGCTGATTGGCGCGCTCGTCAACCTGGTGCTGGCGGTTGCCAAGGTGATTGGCGGCATCCTGGCCCAATCGCAGGCGCTGATCGTCGATGGTGTCCACTCCCTGTCAGACCTGGCCAGCGACGTGCTGGTGCTGTTTGCCGCTCGTTACGGATCTCTGGACGCGGACCACAATCACCCCTACGGTCACGCTCGGATAGAAACCCTGGCCACGCTGGCTGTTGGCGTGGTGTTGCTGGCCGTGGCTGCCGGCTTTCTTCTCGATGCTTCTTCCCGGTTATTGCTTGGCCAGGACATGATCGTGCCAGGTCAGCTTGCGCTGTGGGTCGCGCTGGGATCGGTTTTGGCCAAAGAAGCCATGTTTCACGCGACCCGCCGAGTTGCCCGTCGCACCGGGTCCAGCCTGATGCTTGCCAACGCCTGGCACCATCGCAGCGACGCCTTGTCATCGCTGGTGGTGATTGTCGGCGTTGGTGGCGCGATGCTGGGGCTGATCTGGTTCGATGCCCTGGCTGCCGCGATCGTGGCCTTGATGCTGGCCTGGGTGGCCTGGAAGCTGCTTGCCGGAGCCAGCCTTGAGCTGGTGGATACCGGCCTGTCGCGCAAGGAGCTGGCCGTCATGGCCGCCACCATCGACGGCGTTGCAGGCGTTCGGGGTTTTCAGGACTTGCGTACCCGCCTCATGGGCGGACAGGTACTGGTTGATGTTCAGATTCTGGTGGATGGGCAAATCACGGTTGCCGAGGCTGATCTGGTCGCTGATCAAGTCAGGCAGGCGCTGATCGAACAACTACCTGGGCGGGCCGACATCACCATCGGCATCCGCCCTGCCGGGTACAATCGCGCACCATGAGCAGGGAGCCAAAACGTCAGATTTTCATTGGGGATGTGCAGGGTTGCGCCGGTCCGCTGAAACGCTTGCTTGATGGGTTGAATTTCGACCCGGCGGCAGATCGTTTGCGCTTCGCCGGTGATTTGGTCAATCGTGGCGGCAAATCGCTGAAGACGCTTCGCCTGATTCGTGAACTGGGCAGCTCGGCCATGACCGTGCTTGGCAATCACGACCTGCACCTGTTGGCCTATGCCCGACGGGTAAGGCGAGCCGGTCGTCGCAACCGCGAGTTCGACGACATCCTCAGTGCGCCTGACGGGGCTGAGCTGCTGGACTGGCTGATCAGCCAGCCGTTGATGTGGAAGGACGCGTCGAACCAGGTTGCGATGGTTCATGCCGGTGTTGATCCGCGCTGGGGACCCAAGCGAGCGCGCAAACGCGCCGCTGAGGTGGAACATGCCCTGGCTACCGACCCGGCAACCTTTTTCCAACATATGTATGGCGACCGTCCACGGCGCTGGCGTCCGCGCCAGCCGCACCACAGCCGTTTGCGTGCGATCACCAACGTCTTCACCCGGATGCGCTTTTGCGACGCCGAGGGACGGCTTGAACTGCAGGCAAAGGGCGTGCCGGGCAAGCCGCCGAAAGGGTTCCGGCCCTGGTTCGAGCACCTGCACGACGATTGGAAGGACTGGACGCTGGTATTCGGTCACTGGTCCATGCTGGGCTTGCATCGATCGGGCAGTGCGCTTTGTCTCGATTCCGGCTGTGTCTGGGGCAATGACCTGAGCGCGCTGGTGATCGAACCTGATGGCCGACAGCGCCTGGCCGCCCTGAGTTGCAGCGACAAGCGTTTCCGCTGGGTTGAAACCTGAGCCTTGTGGCAGACTAGGCGTAGTCCAAGCAAGGAAGGATATTTACCTATGCACGCATTCCGCAAGGTAGTGGTAGCGGTTGACGGTTCGGATAATTCGCTGAGGGCTGCCCGTGTCGCCGCCCGCCTGGCCGATTCTCTGGATGCAGCGCTGGTGATGCTGCACGTTTTTCCGCTGATGAGCAGTGACCTGCCGGGTGCACTGGGCATGAGCAAGGAAGACCTTGAAGAGATTCGCGACCGCTCGGCACGCCAGACATTTGATGCCGTGCGTTCGGAGCTTAGCGAGCGGACCGGGCCGCTCGAAGAGGTGGCACGCATTGGGGACGTGGCCGGCGAGGTGGTCAAATACCTGGGCGATGCCAAGGATGTGCTGCTGGTCATGGGCAGGCGCGGTCAGACCCAGTTAGGTGCGTTGCTGCTGGGCAGCGTATCGGAAAAGGTCATGCGCCATTCCAAGACGCCCGTCACTCTGGTCAGTTAAGGTCGGCGTCCAGTGATGCCAGGGCGGCGCTGACCGAGGGGCGCTGTCCGGTCCAGATCTCGAAGGCCAGCGCAGCCTGACCGACCAGCATGCCGAGCCCACTGTCTGCTTTCCATCCGTACCTCTCGGCCCAGTGCGCGACTGGTCGATGCGCTTGGCCATAATTCAGGTCATACACTCGTGCATCGGGTACCAGCCAGCCGGCGGGCAGGGCCGGCATGGTGCCGCTATGGCCCAGGCTGGTTGCTTGCAATAGCAGATCATGGGCCTGGGCGGGGGCATCCAGACTGTGGCCGGCGATGGCTCCCAAGTGCGCAAATCGCTCGGCCAGACCCGCAGCGCGCGCGGCGGTGCGATTCAGAACGGTAATGCAGGCCGGCTTTTTCGCCAGCAATGGCCCCAGGATGCCGGCCGTTGCGCCGCCGGCGCCCAGGATCAGGATGCGGGCGTCTGTCAGGGCAATACCCAGCCTTTCCAGATCCAGCACCAGGCCGGGGCCATCGGTATTGAAGCCCAGCCAGCCTTGCTCATCCAGCTTCAGGGTGTTGACCGCCCGAGCCAGTCTCGCGGGTCGGTCCAGCTGGCGGCACTGGCGCAGGCCTGTCTGCTTCAGCGGCAGCGTGAGGTTGGCGCCGATGCCGCCGGCAGCCGCCAGTTCGCTCAGCTTGGCCGGCAGCTCATCTTCCGGGCAGCGAATCGCCCGGTAATCCACCTCGATTCCAAGCTGACGGCCGAACAGGCCATGAATACGCGGTGACAGACTGTGGCTGATCGGGTCGCCGAACACGGCCAGGCGCAGGCTAGGGGTCATGACGGCTTTTCATTGAGCTAGGGGTTGGCTTGGACAAACAAAACAAGGAAACCACCGAAGGCACCGAAGACACCGAATTGGTGACGGGGGCACTATCCTTGGGGGAGTTGACGGGCAACATCGGGGGCGGCGTAGGTGAGGATTGCGTCGGCGCCGGCGCGGCGGATCGACAGCAAGGATTCCAGCATCACCTTGTCGCCGTCCAGCCAGCCGTTGGCCGCTGCTGCCTTGAGCATGGCGTACTCGCCGGAGACATGGTAGGCCAGGGTTGGCACGCCGAACTGATCCTTGACCCGGCGAATGATGTCCAGGTAGGGCAGGGCCGGCTTGACCATGACCATGTCGGCGCCTTCTTCCAGGTCCAGTGCAACCTCGTGCAAAGCTTCATCGCTGTTGGCCGGGTCCATCTGGAAGGTTTCCTTGCCGCTTTTGCCCAGGTTGGCCGCCGATCCCACCGCGTCGCGGAAAGGTCCGTAAAAGGCCGAGGCGTACTTGGCCGCATAGCTCAGGATCAGGGTGTTGGCGAAGCCTTCCTTTTCCAGGGCCTGGCGGATGGCGCCGATCCG
>SKQI01000192.1 GCA_007119095.1 Wenzhouxiangella sp.
GTCTTCATCGGCCAGCTGATTGGCGAGCAGGCCCTGGCCGGGGCCGTGCTGGCCTACCCGATCACCCAGCTCACCCTGGGCTTGAGTTCGCTGGCCGGCATCGGCGGTGGCGTTGCCCTGTCGATTGCCATTGGCCGCGGCGACCGCGATCTGATGCGCTGCCTGCCGGGCACGGTGCTGGCCATTGCCGCCCTGCTGGCGCTGGGCTACGCGGTGATCGGCGGGCTGTTCGCAGAACCCCTGGTTCGGGCCATGGGCGGGCGCGGCGAGCTGGTCGACATCGGTGCCAGCTACCTGCGCGCCTCGGCCCTGGGCGGGCTGGGCGCCATCGCCGGCATGAGCCTGAACATGCTGCTGCGCGGCGAAGGCAAGATGCGCCTGGCCGCCGGCTACATGGCCATTGGTCTGGCCGCCAACATCGTGCTCACGCCCTTGTTCATCGCCGGCTTCGGCTGGGGCGTGGCCGGAGCGGCCTGGGCAACCAACGTCGGCGGTCTGGTCGGCGCCGCGCTAGTCTGGATGCGCTTTGCCCGCGGCCAGGCCAGCTACCCGGTCGATGCACGCAGGATAGGGCTGCACCCCGCCCTGTCCCGCCGCATCGTCAAGCTCGGCACGCCGGCGATGATCATGAGTTCGATGGGCCTGATCCAGGCGATCGTGGTCTTCAACGTGTTGGTCCGAATCGGAACCGAGTCGGATATTGCCTTTTACGGCGCAGCCTGGCGCGTGCTGATCT
This sequence comes from Wenzhouxiangella sp., assembly GCA_007119095.1. Lineage (GTDB taxonomy): Bacteria > Pseudomonadota > Gammaproteobacteria > Xanthomonadales > Wenzhouxiangellaceae > Wenzhouxiangella. The sequence goes on from SKQI01000192.1 coordinate 737, forward strand.
TCATGCTGACGCCGCTGTTCGGCTTGATGCGCGCCTTTCAGCCCGTTGCCGGGATCAACTACGGCGCCGGCAACTGGCAGCGGATCCGCCAGAGTTACTGGACATTCGTCGGTGCCGGTCTGGTGATCATCGTTCCCATCTGGGCCTTGATGACATTGTTCCCGGAGCAGACCTTGATGCTGATGCTGCCGGAAATGGCGTTCTCCACCACGGATCTGCATCACTTCCGGATCATGATGCTGGTGCTGCCGCTGCTGCCGGTCACATTCACCGCGCTGGCCCTGCTGCCGGCTATTGAACAGCCGGGCAAGGCAACCATGGTGTCGGTAGCACGTCAGCTCGTTTTCTATGTTCCGGTCATGTTGATCGTCCCCGGCCTGGTGGGGCTGCCCGGCATCTACTACGGTGCCACTGGCATCGATCTGCTCTGCGGTCTCTGGCTGCTGGTGATGGTGCTGGCGATATTCCGGCACCAGCGACGCGTTGACAGCAGCCAGCCCAGCCCTGCCCGGGCCTGAAGATTGCTACCATAAAAGCCTCACCAACTCCCTCGATTTCACGGCCGTGCGAACCCTTTTTCTGCTTAGCCTGCTTCTGATCCTGGCCGCTTGCCAGCCCTCGCCAATCGAAGCACCGGAACAATCGGCCGACCAGCGCCTGGACGGGCTGATTGACCGCTACCTGGCCGATTACTGGAGCCATCACCCGGAACGCGCAACCCGCGCCGGTCTAAGCGAATACAACGATCGCCTGCCTGCGCTCTCCGAAAACGACCTGCGGCACCAGGCAAACGAACTCCAGGCTGTCCTGGACGAGCTTGACGGGATTGACCCGGACGACCTTGGCACGACCGATCATCGCGTCGATCACCGCCTGCTCGGCCAGCACGCCAAGGTTCGGCTGGTCGACATCCAGGTACTGCAACGCTGGCAGCGTGAGCCACGCATGTATCTGCCGTTCAACGCCTTTACCGATCTGCTGCTCGACACCGATCACCCGCTGGATGACCGGGCCGAATGGCTGCTTGCCCGCCTCCGACAGTTGCCACAGCTGCTTGAATTCGGCAAGGCGAACCTGGACAACCCTCCGCAGCGATTCACCCTGGATGCGATCAACGCCGTCGAAGCCCAGCGACCCTTCTTTGTCGACACGCTGGCCGACCTGGCAGACCAGGTTCCCCACCTGGCAGAAGCGCTTGCCGAAGCCGGCACTGAGGCCGCGAACGCTGTCGATGCCTATTTGAGCTTCCTGAGGGATGACTTGCTGCCGCGCAGTGATGGCGAAATCGCCGTCGGCCAGCCGCTGTATGAGATTTACCTTCGCGAAATCCACGGTCTCGACATCAGCGCTGAACAGTTGATCGAACTGGGCCAAGAATATTTTGACGAGACGCTGGCTTTGCTGGAGGCGCAGGCAGAGCGCATGGCACCAGGCCGTAGCTGGCGCGAGATCACCGAAGAGGACATTCGTGCCAACCACCCCGAGGCTGACGATCTGCTCGATGCCTACTGCCGTGAAATCCAGCGCTCACGGGAGCATGTGCGGGAAAACCGACTGGCGAGCATACCGGGCGAGGAAGAAGTACGCTGCATTCATTCAGACCCCAGCCAGCGTGCGTTCTCCCCGTTTGGCACCTTTCGCACACCTGGGCCGTTCACCGATTCGAAGATCGGCTACCTCATCCTCCACCCAGTCCCTGAAGGATTGAGCGAAGAAGAGCAAACGCGCTTCCTGCGCGCCCATGACTTTTCCTGGATCCAGGTCATTGCGCCACACGAGGCCTACCCCGGCCACCACCTCCAGGCGCTGCTGGCGCAAATGCATGAACGCCCGCTACGCAAGGTCTATTCGACGCCCGTTTTTACCGAAGGCTGGGGCTTGTACACCGAAGAATTAATGTATGAAACCGGCTTCTTTCGTGACCCCGAAGCGACTCGCCTGACCCAGCTCAGGCTCAGGCTCTGGCGGGCGGCTCGAGTATTGCTGGATGCTCGAATCCATACCGACCAAATCACTGTCGACGAGGCTCGCCACTTCCTGACCGACCACGTCGGGATGACTTTTGATGCCACGGCCGGCGAGACCAACATTTACGTCTACCGCCCCAGCTATGCGATCGGTTACGTCATCGGGTACTACGAAATGATGGCGCTGAGAGCAGACTATCAACAGATGCGCGGCGAAACATTCGACCTGCAGGCGTTCCACGATCGAGTGCTGAAGCTGGGCTCCATACCGTTTCGAGATGTTCGGGATTTGATGGAGCTGTAACCCCCGGTATCAGCCCTTGCGGGCATCGCGAACGATGTCAAAAGTAGTGACGAAACGATCGCGATCCTGCTCACCGCGTTTTCCAGGCGATGCATTCTTGAAACGCCCAACATACTTCATGATCTCGTTGGGCGGCTTGCGAAACACCAACAATGCGTTAGAGCAAGCCAGCAAGGGCTCCTCTGCCACCAGCGTAAACCAGGGCTTGTCGCCGTCTTCTGCCACCACAACGGGAATATTGCGCCCTCTTGGTTGATCAAGGTCGGTGACCACGCCGTTGTGCAGTGTGGCCTTGCCGCGCCGGTCAAGACTCAGGTTCAGTGAAAGCCCCGAGCACATCTCTTCGGCACGGCGCAGGGTATCGGAGGTAAGCGTGTCAAATGGATCCTTGCCCTGACTCATGATTTTTACCAAAAAAGTAGACTCCGTCACAATCATACACTTTTCCGGCATTTTTCAAACAGCGCTCTCGCGGCTTGACCACACCACGACCAGCCGCGATCATTGGCGATTGGCTCCGCAACTGAACTACCTCGTGACCGCTCCTACTGCCACTGCGAAACTTGATCAAGTCAATCAGAAGTTCTATGACCGGCTCTGGTCCAGTGCCCAACTCGTGAATCCGGAACAGTTCAACACCTGGCCGACCGTCGAAGCACTCTGCAGCGAGGCCACCGATCGCCTGGAACTGGGCCCCGGGCTTAGACCCAGGCTGCCCATTCGCGACACCTGTTTTGTTGACATCAGCCAGCCAGCCCTGACGGCACTGGCCCGCCACGGTGGTCGAGTCAAGCAGGCGGCCATCGACTCATTGCCGTTTGACGACCATAGTTTTGACCTAGTCTGCGCGCTGGATATCATCGAACATGTGGCCGATGATGAAGCAGCGGTCAGAGAGGTGGCACGGGTCAGCCGACCCGGAGCTGCGATTATGCTCTCCACCCCTCTGCACCCCGAATACTGGACTCCTTTCGATGAAATAGTGGGGCACTATCGTCGCTATCCACCCGATCAGTTGCTGGACTTGCTCCAGGCCCACGATATCGAGGTGGAGCGCAGCGCCGTGTTCGGAATGAAGCCGCAATCTTCCTTGCTGCTGGATGTCGGTATGTGGTTTCTGAGAACACACCCCAAGACCGCCATGCGCTTTTACAACCGGCTATTCATGCCGATTGCCTTGAGACGCCAGCGCGAACTGCAACTGGTTGACGGCTTGATTGACACCGATCAGGTGGACGAAGTCTTCCTGGTCTGTCGGAAGCGATGCCATTAACCCGGCCTTTTTCCTGAGTCAACACCACCGTTCACCGTCACTTGACAGCAGCGGCGCAGACTGACGCCCATGAATAAGGCCTTGGTCACGAAATTGGCGTTGGCATTCTGCCTGGCACTGCTGCTGACGGTGGGATGCTTCTCGAGAGGAGACACGCGCAGCATGGATCGCGATATCGTCCTGTACGAGCAGGCCATGCGCGACTTCAGTGGTCACAGCGACGGCATCGATGTGGGAATCCAACGATTCTCCGAGGCTTTCGCCGACCTCACAGATCCCAACCTCGAACGCAAGATGTCTGCGCTGTACGCCGAAAGACTGTTCTTCAACGACACCTTGCACAGCTTCGACAAGGGCGAGGATGTTGTCGAGTACATGACCCGGACAGGCGCTGGCCTTTCCGAAAGTGACGTTCAGATTCATCAGGTTCTGCGCGACGGCAACGATGTGTTCGTTCGATGGACAATGGAGTTTCGCACCCGGGCAGCGGGTCGGGACATTCATTCCCACTCGATCGGCATGACCCACTTGCGCTTCAACGCCAGTGGCGAGGTCGTTCTGCACCAGGACTTCTGGGATAGCGGGCATGCGCTTTACGCGCACCTGCCGTTCGTCGGGTTTGCGGTGCGTCAGGCCAGGTCGCGAATGTAGTATGGCCATGCGAGCTCCTACCTCCTCCATCGGCATTATCCTGCTTATCTGCTGCACCGCAGCCGCTGCCGATGTAGAACCGCTGGACATTCCAGTCTGCGCTGAACTGGAGCTACGCGTCGGGGGATTATTCCGGGTCGGTACGGCCAGACTCTACCTGGATCAATGCGAGCAGGCCCGCGACAAGGTGCTGGCTCCCGTCCCCAAGCAATTCTCGCTACTGCTGGCCCGACGATTCTCCGGACAAGATCTCAGCGACACCGCTTATGATCTGCTTCGACGCAATTTGGGCCTGGCAAGCACTGACCCGCTGCCGGAAAGCCTGGCGTGCCTGGCCGGCGCCTACGTGGATGGCAACGCAGGCGACCGTTTCGATGTCAGTTACCGGCCAGACCTGGGACTGGCCCTGCATCTGAATGGACAGCTGGTGCAATTCTGCGAAGACGCCGAAGGCGCGGAAAAATATTTCAGCATCTGGTTCGGTGATGAACCGTTTCATCGCCGCATGCGCGAAACGCTGTTGGAGCGCGCAGAAATCGCTGATCAGACCTGAACCGGCGCTACAACTGCTTTGAGTCTGTCATCCTGATAAGCTTGTTGCCCAGTTCAACCGGGAAACAGCTGCATGGATCTGCGTCATACCTCCGTCATTATTGCGATCGACGATGCCGAAAGTTCGGGCCGGGCCCTTGACTACGGCCTGGAGTTGGCCGAAGCGCTGCATGTGCCGGTTCGGTTACTGCACGTCATCAGCCACGCTGAGGATCACAGTGGGGGCGTCAGACGGGTGGATTTGAACGAAATTGATCGAGCGGCTGATGGACGACCAGAAGAAGCACTGGGAGGGGCCTTGCTGGACCGGGCGCTGGAAAGGGCGGGGGCGCGCAAGGTCGACATCGAGGCCGCCTTGCTGGGAGGCGACCCGGCCGAGACTTTATTGCGGTTCGTCGCTGAATGTGACAAGCCGATTCTGGTTGTCGGTCGCCGAGGCCAGGGACGGCTGAGCGAATTGCTGCTGGGGAGCGTCAGCGACAAGATCATCCGCCATGCCGAATGCCCGGTGATGGTTGTCAGCTAAAACCTTGTAGGGCGCGACGGGAAGGCTAACCGTATAGATCCAGCAGCGTCCCCAGGCGGTCTTCTACCCATTCGCTGACTGGCGTCAGACGAATACCAAACCGTTCCTCAAGGGCGTCAGTATCTACCAGCGGACCATCGCCGGGCAGTGCTGAAATTCCTTCGTAAAGCCCGGCGACAGAGCGGCCCACCTCGGCGCTGCCCGCCATATGGCTGAGCATATCGGCAAATTCATCGGTGCTTTGTGGCGCGTAGTGAACTTCCCGCCCATAGACAGCGGCGAGCAGTCGGCACAGTTCCGGGCCCGTGACCGGTTCGGGGCTGGCGATATCGATGATTTCACCGGCGTCTGCCTTTTCAAGGCAGGCAATGGCTATCTGGCCCTGATCTTCCGTGGCGGTCCAGTTAAGCCGGCGCTTTTCACTCAGCGGCGGGTAGCACAAACGACCATGCTCGCGAATATCTCGAATGATGTTGGGCCAGACCAGATTCGCCAGATAGAGCGTCGGTCGCAACACCACGGTGTCCAGGCCGCTAGAAAGGAACGTGTGGGTCACCCGCCGCAGTCCACTGACGAAGGAACCCGGAGGCATGTTGTCGCCACAATAGCCGCTGGTTGAAAACACCAGGCGCTGAACGCCCGTTGTCCGCGCCGCCTCGATGACATTGGTAACAATCACAGGGGTTTCGGCGGCACTCGGCAGGATCGGCAAGTGGAAGAAGACTGCATCCATGTCAGCCATCGCCTCGACCAGCGACTCCGCATCGTGCAGATCAGCCTCAACGATGTCTACCCGGCTGGAAAGCTTTTCCTCTGCGCCGGCCACATCGCGGGTGGCAGCCCGAACAACCAGATCGGACTCGAGCGCCGAATCAACCACCGGGTGGCCCTGGGTACCAGTAGCTCCGAAAACCAGAATGCTGTTCACACTCATCGATTGTTATCGCCTTGCAGAACGGGCACTCAGCTTAACGCATTCGTTCAAGCCTTGGGGATGATGCGTGCCGGGCAAGGCGAGCTTGATCTTTACTTCAGCAGCACCTATATTAGGTTACACTAAACCTAAAGCGAGCCATTAATGAAAATCTACCGTTTAGCCTTGGCGGCCCTCATCCTTAGCCTGAGCAGTTTGGCGATGGCCGAGAAACCCCGTTTGTTCGTTACCGTCACCGGCAGCGACACGCAAGATCGCGCCATGCCGCTGGTGCTTGCGAACCAGGCCCTTGATCAAGGCAGCGAAGTCAGGGTGCTGCTTTGTGGCGCCGGCGCAAAACTGGCCTTGAGCGACTATGAAGCCGAGCGCTTTGCCCCCCGCGACATCACCCCGGTCGACCTGCTCCAGCGTCTGATGGCCAACGGGGCGACCGTCGAGGTCTGCGCGATTTTTCTGCCCAACACCGGCCACAGCGCCGAGCAGTTGCGTGCCGGCATTGCTGTTGCCAGCCCGGCAGAGGTAGCCGCCTGGATGATGGGTCCAGACACGCGACTTTTCAGCCACTAAATCGCTTCTCCCTACATCCTCAGTGATTTCGGTAAAATAGCGGGTTGACCGGTCGGGCTGAAGCCCTGCCGGCCAGTCGCTGCCCGGGCGGTTTCTGTACCGGGCCCACGAGAACTAACCAAATCGCTGGCCGATACTTCGGGGTTCGGCCCAATCGCCTGCGAGCACCAGCTGGCAGGCCCTGGAGGATTTTCTTATGAACCTGTTTGAGACCATCCACTCGACCGAGCACGAGCAGGTCGTCTTTTGCCACAACAAGGATGCCGGACTGAAAGGCATCATCGCTATCCACAATACGACGTTGGGTCCGGCCCTGGGTGGCCTGCGGATGTGGCCGTATGCCACCGAACAAGAGGCAATCGAGGACGTTCTCCGGCTGTCGCGGGGCATGACCTACAAGGCCGCCGTGGCTGGCTTGAACCTGGGCGGCGGCAAGTCTGTCATCATCGGTGACCCTCGCAAGGACAAGTCCGAAGCGCTGTTTCGCGCCTTCGGCCGCTTCATCGAGTCCCTCAATGGCCGCTACATCACCGCTGAAGATGTCGGCATTGACGTCAATGACATGGAATACGTCTTTCAGGAAACCGATAACTGCGTTGGCGTCCACCAAGTCCACGGAGGCTCCGGTGATCCATCGCCGTTCACCGCTTTCGGCACACTCCAGGGCATCCGCGCCTCGCTGATGCACAAGTTCAACGACGAGGAGATTGGCTCTTACAGCTATGCCGTCCAAGGCGTTGGCCATGTCGGCTTCGAACTGGTCAAGCTGCTGCGCAACGAGGGTGCCAAGGTGTTTGTTACCGACATCAACGAGGAGGCCGTGCAAACGGCGGTTGATCTGGGCTGCGAGGCCGTTGCCCTGGACGAAATCTACGATGTTGACGCCGACGTGTTCTGCCCCACCGCGCTGGGTGCCATCGTCAACGAACAGACCATCCCTCGTTTCAAGTTCAAGATCGTTTGCGGTGCAGCGAACAACCAGCTCGCCACCGAAGAGTGCGGCAACGAGCTGGAACGACGCAGGATCTTGTACGCCCCCGACTACGCAGTCAACGCCGGCGGACTGATGAACGTCTCGATCGAGTTCGAAGGCTACAACCGCGAGCGCGCCAAGCGCATGATGCGCACCATCTACTACAACGTCTCGAAGATCTTCCAGATTGCAGAGCGCGATGGCATCCCGAGCTGGAAAGCCGCCGACCGCATGGCCGAAGAACGCATCGCCACCATCGGCAAGCTAAAGCTGCCTTTCATGGGCCGCGCCCACCGCTTCCCGGGCCGCGAACGCGGCAATCATTGATAAAGAATGGGTTCCGGTTAACGAGTTCCGGGTTCCGGGTGGGCTTCGTTTTCGTTTGGACGCAGCCCCCAACTGGGTGAATTTGCATCATTCTGTGAAACCACGAAACCTGGCGAAGCCGTCCGGAACCCGGAAACCGGAAACCGAGTCCAATCATGAAACTATCCGAAGACATCGAACTACTGCGGGAAACGACAAGGCGTTTTGCCGAGGAGGCCATCGCGCCGCGGGCGGCTGAGATTGACGAAACCAACGAGTTTCCGCAGGAATTGTGGCAGCAGCTGGGCGAGATGGGTCTGCTTGGTATCACCATTCCAGGTGAATACGGCGGCGCCGAGATGGGCTACCTGGCCCACCTGGTGGCGATGGAAGAAATCTCCCGGGCCTCGGCATCAGTCGCGCTATCTTACGGCGCCCATTCCAATCTCTGCCTGGATAACCTGTTTCGCAACGGCACCGAGGCCCAGCGCCAGAAGTACGTACCGAAACTGGTCAGCGGCGAGTGGAAAGGCGCGCTGGCCATGTCTGAACCAGGCGCTGGATCGGACGTGGTCGGCTCCATGGCCTGCAAGGCCGAGCAAAAAGGCGATGTCTGGATCGCCAACGGCTCGAAGATGTGGATCACGAACGGGCCCGAATGTGATGTGGCGCTGGTTTACATGCGCACTGCCGGCAAGGAAGCCGGCAGCCGCTGCATGACTGCGTTCATCATCGAAAACGGCATGCCCGGCTTCCGCAAGGCCCAAAAACTGGACAAGCTGGGCATGCGCGGATCCAACACCTGCGAGCTGGTGTTCGACAACTGCGAGATCCCGGCCGAGAACGTGCTCGGCGAGGTCAATCAGGGCGTCAAGATCCTGATGTCCGGCCTGAACTCCGAACGCCTGGTCCTCTCCGGCGGACCGATTGGCATCATGCAGGCAGCCATGGATCAGGTATTGCCTTACGTGCGCGAACGCAAGCAGTTTGGGCGCACCCTGTCCGAGTTCGGGCTGATGCAGGCCAAGATCGGCGACATGTATGCACTGATGCAGTCATCGCGCGGTTTCGCCTACCAGGTCGGCGCCGACTACGACCGCGGCGACAAGTCGCGTATCAATGCCGCCGCCTGCCTGCTTCACGCCTCGACCAGCGCGGTCAAGGTCGCACTGGAGGCCATCCAGGCCCTGGGTGGCAATGGCTACATCAACGAGTACCCCACCGGCCGACTGCTTCGCGACGCCAAGCTTTACGACATTGGCGCCGGCACCAACGAGATCCGGCGGATGTTGATTGGCCGGGAGCTGAGTCAGGGGGGCTGATAGTAATGAGGTTCAAGGTTCAAGGTTCAAGGATCAAGGAGCAAGGAACAAGGATCACGGTAAACCAACAAACTGGAGCCTTGAACCTTGAACCTTGAACCTTGAACCTTGAACCTTGAACCTTGAGCCTCTAACCTAGCTCTTCCAAATACCTCCGCCCCTGCACCATCGCCTCCGCAAACGCTTCCGGCCGGTCTTGATCGACAGCGCCGGAGAGACTGGCAAGGGCATCGGCAAGCAGCTGTCTTGACCACTGCCCGTGTCGGTTCAGGGACTGGATCTCGAAGTACAGTTTTGGATTTTCAGCGGCCACGTTTCTCGCTACCGCCAGCTGGCGGGCAAAGGTCGTGCTGGCGGCGGCGTTGAGTTCAGCAGCTGGCAAACCGGAGTCGGCCAGGGCGGAGAAGAAGGCAATGTTGAGTGCATGGGACAGCCCGAGGACCAGGGCCATCAGCCGGTCATGGTGCTCGATGTCGATTTCGTGCAGCTCGGCCATGGTGTCGTCAAACAAGGCACGCGCGCCCTGCACCGCGCCCGCACAGCCGACATCCATCAGCAATACATTGCGGCCAGCGAGCAGCCGCGTATCCGGGCCAAACATCGGGTGCAGCGCGCAGATATTCAGTCCTTGGGCGGCGGCCCGGCGCAGCGTGTCGATCAAACCACTCTTGACCGAGGCCACCTCCAGCACCAGGCCGGCCTGGCGACGCTCGGCCAGCGCCTCGATGATCTCGGCGCTGGCGGCAATGGGACAGGCAATCACCGTCAGATCAAGTGACGAGGGCGCGGATCGCCAGTCACGGTAGCGGCCCTGGCCTGGTTCATCGGCCAGCAGCGGATCGGCGAGGCAGACATTGAAACCCTGGTTGTCGAGGAAATCCGCCAGCCAACCGCCCAGACGACCGGCACCACCAATCACCAGGGCCTGCTGACCACGACCGCGCGCGCTGCGCTGGCCACGCTCCTGTTCCTGCCGCGCCAGCGAGGCATCAATCAGGCGCTTGAGCAGGTCTTCGGCCAGATCCGGATCCAGACCGGTTTCGCCTGCTCGCCGGCGGACATGGTCCAGCACCTGGCGCTCCCGCCGGAAGTCGCGCACCTGCCTTCCAACACCTTGCTTCAGCCGTCCGATTGTCGACACGATCTCCTGCCGGCGGGCAGCCAGGGCGACCAGCTCGGCATCGACCTGGTCGAGCTGGGCGCGCAGTGTGTCGAGATCAGCCACCTCAGGGGCCGCCATCAGACCCTGCTCATGAATTCGCCGGTTTCGGTATTGACCTTGACCCGCTCGCCGGGCGTGATGTAATCGGGCACCATGACTTCGAGCCCTGTCTCCAGGGTCGCGGGCTTGCTCGACTTGCTGGCCGTTGCGCCCTTCATCACTGGCGCGGTGTCGGTTACCTCCAGCACTACCGACTGCGGCAGCCGGATGGCCACGGGGTTGTCAGCAATGATCAACACATAGATGCCCTGGAGGCCGTCGGTGATGTAGCCAGCGGCATCGCCAACCGCACTTTCCGCCAGAACGTACTGGCTGTAGTCTTCGCTGTCCATAAACACGAAGCCGTCACCGTCACGGTAGGAATATTCGCTCTGGCGACGGCTCAAGTCAGCGTCCCGCAGCAGGTCATCACCCTTGAAGGTCAGCTCGCGCCGGTCCCCGGCCGGGATCGCCTCGAGCTTGAATCGAAACAGAGTCCCGCCGCCGCGTGCCGTCGGGGCGGACCGGTCGATCTGGCGCACGGCATAGACAGTGCCATCATGTTCGATGACCTGACCGCGCTTGACTTCACTGGCTCTTGGCATGGTTCTAAAACTCGGCAGAAAGGAACGGGAGCGCAAGATTACCTCAGAAAAAGCCCTGATTGAACGGACAGAAGGTTTTTTGCTGCAGAAACTGTGCTATTTTGTAAAGTTAAGCCTGACCCAATGCCGGCGGTGCCGACCAGTGCCGGTTTCCGGCTCGAAAGTGCGAAGGAAGCCGCAACATGAAGGTTCTGTTCGTTGATCACAGCAAGGTTTTTCGCTCGGTATGGGAGCGAATGGTCCTGCACGCCGGTCACGAGCCGCTGATTGCCAGCGACGGACTCACGGGCTTAAGGCTGCTTGAACAGCAGGACGTGGATTTCATCTGCGTTTCCCTCTCTCTTCCCGACATCGACGGCATTCGCTTCACCCGTCAAGTCCGCACCATGCCCGGTGCCCGCAGCGTCCCGATCGTACTGCTGACCTCGGCGCAGGACAATCAAACACGCCGCCGGGCCTTCGAGGCGGGCGCAACCGATATTTGTCCCAAGACCGGCATCGAAGATCTGTTCAACCGAGCCGCACGCATGACCAGCCGCGATGACCAGCAGCTCAGCGGTCGTGTCTTGTACGTCGAAGACAGCCGCACCGTCTTCAAGATCATGACCCGGCTGATGGAAGACATGGGCCTGATCGTGGACCACTTCGTCAGCGCGGCAGAGGCCTACAAGAACTTCGACGACAAGCGTCATGATCTGGTCATCAGCGATATCCTGGTCGAAGGCGACATGTCGGGCATTGCCCTGGTCAGCCAACTTCGCGAACAGCATCCCGACAAGACGCGCGTACCGATCCTTGCCATGTCGGGGATGGACGACGAGATTCGACGGGTAGAATTGTTTCGGCTGGGCATCAACGACTTCATTACCAAACCCGTGATTCGGGAAGAAGCCGCCGCTCGGATCCGCAATCTGATCGTTCAAAAGCAGCTCTTCGACAAGGTCCAGCAGCAGCGGATACAGCTGTATGAAATGGCGATGACTGATCCGCTGACCGGCCTGTACAATCGCAACTCGCTGGCCGAATTCGCCAGCAAGATCACCTCCGCGGCGAACCGCCACGATATGGACTTGAGCGTTGTCATCATTGATCTGGATCACTTCAAGCAGATCAACGACGAGCATGGTCACCTGGTCGGCGACCAGGCGCTGGCCTCGGTTGGAGCGATGCTGACCGCCTCCTGCCGTGAGGAGGACTTCGCGGTGCGCTTCGGCGGCGAAGAAATGCTGCTGGTCCTGCCACACTGTCCGCTCGACGTTGCTGAAGTCCGCGCCCGGCAACTGCGCGAACGGATCGAGAAGCTTCGCCCTGCCGGCATCGATATCACTGCAAGCCTTGGCGTCAGCTCACGCCCGCCCGGACGCCCCATCATTCTTGAGCAGTTGATCCGTCTGGCCGACCAGGCCGTTTACGAGGCCAAGTCCCAGGGCCGCAACCAGGTCGTGGTTCATCGCGGCCTGGGTTGGTCCAACGACCCGACACCGCGCGCCGTCAGCGCAGCCTGAACACCCATGCCCGTTTCCCGTCAGGTGCTGCGGCGCAGCTTTTGGGTCAGTCTGATCTCTGTACCCGTACTGCTCGCCGCAATCTGGTTTGGCGGTCGCGCCTGGATGAGCCATTCGCTGATGCCCTACGAAGGTACGGCCCGGCTTGCCACGCTGTCAGCAGAGATCGAAATCCTGTTCGATCAGCGCGGCATTCCGCGCGTCTATGCCACCACCGACCTTGATGCTTTCCGCGCCTTGGGCTGGCTGCACGCCAGCGAACGCCTGTTCCAGATGGAGCTGATCCGCCGCGTCGCCCGCGGCGAACTGGCCGAGCTGTTCGGCCAACCTGGGCTGGAACTTGATCTGGTCACCCGCCCAATGGGCTTTGCCCAGCGCATCGAGGACGAGCGCCCCACCCTCGCTCCCGACGCTGAAGCCTTGATCACTGCCTACATCGAAGGCATCAACAGCAAGATTGCCAGCGGCGACCGCCTGCCGCCGGAACTGCTGCTGCTGCGCCACCAGCCCAAGCCCTGGCGAGTGGAAGACGTCATGGCGATCGCTTACTACCAGAGCTTTTATGCCACCACCCTGGTCCAGCGGATGAGCGAAGCCTGGCGGGCCGTGGTCGAGCTGCACGGCGATGACGCCCGGCAGTGGCTTGAGGTGCTGGATGGCTGGGCCCGACCCAGCATCCCGACGTTCAGCATGGCTGAAGGCTCGAATACCTGGGTCGTGGCCCCGTCCCGCTCCGATACCGGCCACGCTCTGCACGCCTCCGACCCGCATCTGGAGTACGACGTCGCACCGGGCATGTGGTACGCGGCTGGCCTGCACTCCGGCGAGGGACTGGACCTGCTGGGCGTCACCGCACCAGGCATGCCGTTTGTCGCCATGGGCCACAATGGCAACATCGCCTGGGCCTTTACCGTCGCCCCGGTCGATCTGTTCGAGATCTGGCGCTTTCCGCGTGACCCGGATGATCCCGAACAATTGCTCAGCGCCAGCGGGCCGGAGCGCCTCCATCGCCGCATCGAGACCTTCCGGGTCCGAGGCAGCGACCGACCGCTGAGCCGGGAGTTTCAGTACTCCCCCAGAGGTCGGGTGCTGGAGATGAGCGAGGACGAGGCGATCGTGATGCAGTGGGCCGGCTTCGAGCTGCCGGTCGCCGAGCTGCTCGACGGCGCCATGGCCATCCATCGCGCTGACAGCTTCGATGCGTTTCGGCAGGCAGCCAGCCAGGTCGGCGCCTTGTCAGTGAACTGGAGCTACTCCGACCGCCACGGCAATATCGGCTACGTGCAATCCAGCCCCATCCCGATGCGCCGACACCGACAGCACTTCGCGATGCTGGACGGCATGAACGCCGATCATGGCTGGGACGGCTTTCATCCGCCCGAACTGCGGCCTTATGCCCTCAATCCGGACCAGGGCTGGCTGGCCAACGCCAATAACCACGCCACAGACGGCAACTGGCCGCACCCGATACCGGGCTTTTACAAGCACCTGCGCATGCGTCGGATCAGCGATCACCTGTCAAGCCGGGACAGCTTCTCTCCGGCAGACATGGTCGCTTTCCAACTCGACCGCAGCTCCGACCGGGCCTTGAGCTGGAAAGCCTGGCTGGCCGATACCGCCGAGGACAGCGGGCGCGATCGCCTGGCCGATGAAATTCGCGCCTGGGACGGGGTCATGCGCACCGACTCCGAGATAGCGGGCCTGTTCATTCGCTGGTGGCATTTTCTGCCCCAGGCCCTGTTCGACGGCAACCCGGAGCTGGACTGGCGCACCATGCAGGTGGTCTTCGATGAATGGCTGCACGGCGGCCCGGCGGCCAGCCCCGCGCCCGTGCGCGACCGGGACGAAGCCTCACGGCTGGCCCTGGACAATGCGCTTAAGCCCGGATTGTGGCCGCTGGGCATGGTTCAGCACCTGACCATTCGTCATCCGATGGCCCAGGCCGGCCTGCTGAACCGCTGGCTTGGGCTGACGCGCGGCCCGATCCCGATGGGCGGCGATGCCGGCTCGCTCAACGTCACCTACGCCAGTTTCAATCCCGACACCGCTCGCCTGCGTGCCCGCGCCGGCGCATCGATGCGCTACGTGCTCGACTGGTCCGACCTGGACAGCTTCACCCTCAACCTGACCCTGGGCCAGTCCGGCAA